>NZ_JBMLTR010000058.1:0-1733 GCF_049239865.1 Aquidulcibacter sp. | reverse complement strand
AAATGGCACTTGGGCCAAACAGAAGGTTATACCCCGCTCGATCGCGGCTTTGATAGTTTTTACGGGGTTCTTGGGGGAGCAACGCCTTATTTGACCGCGATTGGGCCAAACGACCTCCATGTTGAGACAGCCGAAGACAAACTCATTACACGCGATCGCTTACCAATTTTCGATGGCCGAACCCGTGTGGAGCCCGATGCCTATGTAACGGACGTCTTCACTGACAAGGCCATTGAGTTTGTAGATCGTCGTTCCGAGAAGCCATTTTTCCTATATCTGGCATATACCGCACCGCATACACCGCTGCAGGCACCGGCGCATTATTTATCGCGGGTCGGCGAGAATCTTACAAATTACCATCGGGTGTATGCAGCGATGCTTACTGCAATGGATGATGGGATTGGGAAATTAGTTCGGCACCTGAAGACAACTGGTACCTATGACAATACATTGATTGTCTTTTTGAGTGACAACGGTTGCCCAAGCTATATTGGCGGTGCTTGCTCCAATGCGCCACTCCAAGCCTGGAAGGGCTACCCTTGGGATGGGGGCATTAGGGTGCCTTTTCTTGTATCCTGGCCACGATCAATAGCTCCAGGTGTCTACTCTAATCCTGTCAGCGCATTGGATATTGCCGCAACTGCTGCGGCTGCAGCCGGCGTTGCCCATCCGGGCGCAGAGGGGCGTAACCTCGTTAGTCTGGTTCTGGATCCTGCGGCGCATTCAAGTCGGGCACTATTCTGGCGCATGGGACCCACTCGAATCGTCCGCGAAGGACGTTGGAAATTGGTGGTTGTTAATCGTTCGGCACCGGTTGGCGGTGCACCGGCCAATCGGGCGACTGACGATCTCTCCAGATCGATGAGGCCTGACGGGGTGCCGGCCGTCGTGTCTGCGCTAGGACAATGGACGCTTCTCTACGATCTGGAGGTCGACCCCGGTGAAAAGTTCAATCTGGCGGAACGTCATCCCGAAAAGGTCAAGGAACTTCTACAAAAGTGGGATCAGTGGAATGCGGGGAACATTGAGCCTCAATGGACAAGTCGACGAGGTGTGGCCGCTGAAGTCGAAAATATGTGGGTAGAGATGTTCAATTGAGCGATGGCGATGAATATGAAACTCCTCTCCCGTCGAAGTGCCGTTGGAGGGCTCCTTGTGGTTGGAGCATGCAGGTCCATTCGGCGGCAAGTCTTGGAAGAGAGAACCCTCGTCAATGGCCGTAATGGCGTCATTGAGGTACTTGTCGTTGGCCCCAGTGACGCTCCGGCAATTGTCATGATTCCCTCCCTTGGCCGCGGTGCCAGTGACTTCCGATTGCTTGCAAACGCAGTCGCAGATGCTGGATTTCGAGCGATATGTCCCGAGCCCCGCGGCTTTGGGAGGTCCGCGTCCTACTCAGCAGACGTGCGGCTCAACGATTTGGCAGATGATGTTGCTGATGTCATCGAGAGCAGCACTGACAAGCGACTGGTAATTGTCCTTGGTCACGCATTCGGCAATCGAGTTGCAAGAATGAGCGCAGCCCTTAGGCCAGATCTGGTGCAGGCTGTCATCCTGCTGGCAGCCGGCGGGAAGGTCGCGATGGCCCCGCATATAGAGCAATCTCTGCTGGCGTCATTCGATCTTTCCTTGCCCGAGGCAGAGCGCATGGGTCATGTTGCCCGAGCATTTTTCGCGCCTGGTAATGAGCCAACCGCTTGGCGGGATGGTTGGCGGCGTGACGTGGCCGAGGC
>NZ_JBMLTR010000057.1:0-6005 GCF_049239865.1 Aquidulcibacter sp. | reverse complement strand
TAAGGTGGTCGCGTCTAGGCCTAATTCATGGTGCTGTTTGGCGATGGAAGCCGCGTTTTCGGGCGTCAAAACCCGCCCCATGCCGGTTGCCTTCAGCCCAGCGGCCAAAACGTGCTCTGGAAAATAGTGCTGCACCCCTGCATAGCCTGCCGTTTTGGCAGCCTCGATAATAGCACCAAAATCGCCCTTCGGCCCTGCAGACCAGTCAGGTAAACCCATCCCAGTGACACTGTTCAGATCCCGACGCAGAAACGGCTTTGGGTGCTTCATCAATTTCATCCGCTTTGTGATGCCGACGCTTACATTGGCGCTTTTTAGACAAAAACGACTTTGAGCGATCTTGCTACGCAAGGGCGCTTATCGTGCCTCATGAGCATTATTGACCCTTGGTAACAAAACAATTAATCTACGAAATGGGATACTTATCCTGTTTGTATCTCTGATAATTGATCCGTGACACCCTGCGCCAAACGCAGCATTTTTGGACGAATACATACCAAGCGGGAGAACTCGAAGTGGCCTCTATAACAAAAGCCGAACAGGAAGCGTGGGAAACCGATGGCTATTTCATTCGCCGGGGTTTTGACAGCGCGAAAAATGTTCAAGCCATGTGCGATGAACTGGTTGATCTGATCCGCGCGGACCCTCCCAGTGCACATGCTGGCGTTCCCGGTTATTTGATCGATGGGGCTTTATATGTGCAGCCAGAAGCAAAAACCCCGCCCCATGCCGTCAACCCAGAAGACTTTGTAGCCAAGGTTTTTAACGCACATTTGGTCGGAAATACCCGCGATTTTGCCCATTCACCTGCCGTGGGTGAGCTTGTCGGTGACATATTGGGGCCTAATTTGGATGTGTTTCAAACACAGTTCATTCTGAAGAATCCGGGCGCTTGGGGCCAGCCGTGGCATCAAGATAGCCACTACTTCAACTTTGACCAGCAGCCTCAAGTCGGGCTGTGGTTGGCACTCACGGAAGCCACTTTAGAAAATGGTTGTCTGCATGTGATCCCGGGGTCCCATAAGCGGCCCCTGCAACGCCATGAGCCTGATCTGCGCCCCGGTGCCAATCAAGGTTACCTTGAAATCATGGGGCTGAGTGAGGAGCGCTCGGTTCCCGTCACCATGAAGCCCGGCGATCTCCTCGTGTTTCACTCTTACTTAATCCACCGCTCGACCGACAATGTCGCGCCGTCACGTCGTGCGGCAATGGTCTATCATTTTGGTCGGGCAAACACCGTCAATCTTGCCGGGCCGGAAGTTCAGAAACTTCAAGCCATGGTTACAAGCTGGGCACCCGTGTTGCGGGATGGCCAGACTGTCGCGGCCTAGAAGAAATAGCTGGCCATCGCTCTAAAGGCCCCCGTTGTGCACCTGTGCCAAAGCGGGGGCCTTTAGCGCTTAAAGATTTAAACGGCTGACCTGCACCCCAATGGCAAAGGCTGTCTTCCCGTTAGCGGCCACGCGAACCTTATTGACGGCAGGGCCCATGCTGGGGGCAGGGGTCCAACTCTTGCCACCATCTTGGGTCTCAAAGCCTTGTTGGCGGGTGCCGATAAAGCCGCGATTGGCATCGACAAAGCCAATGCCGAATTGGCGGGCAGCGGCATCTTGGGTCAAGGGCATTTCGGCCCAGCTTTTGCCACCATTAGTCGTCTTGATGAAAACCTGATTGGCATTTTTATCGTCATAGGTTTGCACGGTGGCATAGCCAATGTCCTTGGTTGGAAAGCACATCTTCCAGCAATTTTCGAAATTGCGCGTGCCCCGATAAGCCTCTTGCCACGTCTGGCCGCCATCCTCGGTACGCAAGATCAAGGCTTGGGCTTGCTCCAGATCGCTGGAACTTGCGGCGCAGACAAAGCCCGTGGTTGGGCTTAGGAATTTGATGTCTAAAATCATGCCGGCTTGGGCGGTCATATCGATGACTTTCCAGCTTTCGCCACTGTCTTGCGAACGCAAGATAAAAGCCGGGCCACCCACGCGGCCTGCGGCATGGATCAGGTGGCTCACCTTTGCTTCGCCCTGATAGATGCGGCGGGTGGGCAGAATATCAATACCACAAATGCCCTTCACCCGCTCAATGCCGTCAGCCATCACCTTCTGCCAGCTCTTGCCGCCATCTGTCGTGCGATAAAGGGGGTGGGGGTCGGTGACGCCCGGATAATAGTCCGTGCCGACATTGCCTAGAAAGCCAATTTGCGTATCGACAAAACCCAGCGCGCGAATGAAGGTGCCCGGCTGGTCCCAAATCTTGGCCCAGACATCGCCGCCATCAAAGCTTTGGTACAATTTGCCCGCCCCATTGCCATACCAAGCCGTTCGTCCATCGGCGAGCACCACCAAATCATCCTGCTTGCCGCGATAGGGCTCGGTGATCAGCTTTTGCCAAAGCGGTGCAGCGTTCTGGGCTTGGGTGGCTGTCGCCATGGTGCTCGTCATGAGGCCGGCCAGGCCAAAGGAAAGCTCGCGCTTTGTGAGTTCAAAGGTCATGTGGATTCAACCCCTCATCGTCATCCAACCCGCGACCCCTAACTCGTGGGTTTGTTCGGTCAAGTTAAAGCTTGGTAGGGTTTGTTGAAATCCTGCATCCAAACTGGTGCCCAAGTTCGACAAAAGGTCTCGCTAAGGCTATGACGGCACGAACCTTTCCACTGGAAATTAAACATGACTTGGACGCCCTCATCTTGGCGCGCATTGCCCGCCCGCCACATCCCAAACGATTACCCCGATCCAGCCGCCGTGCTGGCGGTTGAACAGCGCTTGGCCAAGAAGCCGCCTTTGGTTGTGGCGTCGGAGATTGAGAAGCTGAAAGCAGAACTGGCGCGCGTCTCTAAGGGCGAAGCCTTTTTGCTGCAGGGCGGCGATTGCGCCGAGAGCTTTGCGGAGTTTGAGGCCGACCGCATCACCCGCTATTTCCGTGTGTTTTTGCAAATGGCGGTCGCTTTGACCTTTGCCGGTGGCAAGCATGTGGTGAAGGTTGGCCGTGTGGCGGGCCAATTTGCCAAGCCCCGTTCGGAGCCTACTGAAGTGATTGATGGCGTCAGCCTGCCGTCCTATCGGGGTGACAATATCAATGGCTCGGCCTTTACCCCAGAAAGCCGGATCCCTGATCCAGAGCGTTTGGTCGAAGCCTATAACCAAAGCACGGCAAGCTTGAACCTGCTTCGCGCGCTGGCGACTGGGGGCTATGCCGACCTTGAAAACGTCAATCGCTGGAACCTGAAATTTGCCAAGAAGCAGGGCAAGGCATCGGCCGAATATGTGAAACTGTGCCATCGGATCGAGGAAAGTCTTGAGTTCATGGATGGTCTGGGTCTTACCGGACCAGCTGGCATTGCGACCGACACAGTCGACTTCTTTACGAGCCACGAGGCCTTATTGCTGGGCTATGAAGAAGCCATGACCCGGCAAGACCAATTGTTTGGTTCCGGTGCTTATTACGACACCTCAGCCCATATGGTGTGGATCGGCGATCGCACCCGCCAGCTCGATCACGCCCATGTCGAATTCTGCCGTGGCATTGCCAATCCGATTGGTGTGAAGTGCGGACCGAGCTTGGACGCGGATGAGTTGTTGGCGCTGCTCGACAAGCTGAACCCCAAGAATGAGGCAGGCCGTATTGTGCTGATCGCGCGCTTTGGCTCTGACAAGATTGCCGCAGGCCTGCCGAAATTGGTCCGCAAAGTCACCGATGCAGGACGCAGCGTGGTTTGGTCGTCGGACCCCATGCATGGCAATACGCTGAAGACGGCTTCTGGCTATAAGACGCGGCCGTTTGAACGGGTGGCAAGCGAAGTCAATGACTTCATGGATATTGTCCGCGCCGAAGGGGCTTATCCCGGCGGCGTGCATCTGGAAATGACAGGTGATGATGTGACCGAATGTACCGGTGGCGCAACACCGGTGACCGAGGAATCGCTATCGAGCCGCTATCGCACCCATTGCGATCCGCGTCTCAATGCCGACCAAGCCATTGAACTGGCCTTCACCATTGCCAATGGCCTGCGCGAGGGACGGCAACAACGCCGCTTGGCAGCAGCAGGGCTTTAAGTTTTCACCCTGCTGCTTCAGTCGGCCCTAATGCTGGTGGCCGCCATGGCCCTTGTCGCCTTCGGTCTGCTGGGTTGGATTTTCGACCACGGGCAGGGCAAAGCCGACGGTGCGATTGCCTTCAAAGGTCAATTCGACCGGGAAGCTGTCGCCTGGCTTTAGCGGGTCCTTGATGCCAAATACCATGAGGTGAAGACCGCCTGGTGCCAGCACGGCTGTGCCCTTGGCGGGAATCTCAACCTGCTCGACTTGGCGCATTTGCGCCATGCCGTCTGCCCCTTTGAGGTGGGCGTGCAGCTCAACCCGTTCAGCCTTCGGGCTGCTCGCCCCCACCAGTTTCTGAGCCTTGTCGCTGCTATTGGTCAACGTCAGATAGCCAGCGGTGACGTCGCGGCCATTGGGCGGCAAGCGTAGGCGGGGCTCACTTATCTCCACCCCGTCAATCTTGGCGACCGCCAACATCGGGGCTGGGGGCGTCTTGGCAGGCTCGCACGCCGTCAAGCCAGTAAAAGCGATGAAAAATAGTGGTAAAGCTCGAATGCTGAAAGTCATGACAAACTCCTAATGGGTGGCAGGTTGGGCGAGGCCCAGAAAGTGGCGAGTGCTGGGGATGCGGCTTAAAATCAGTCGCTCCATCACCGCGACAAGGATTAGGCACGCTCCCAGAACCGGCAGGAACAGCGCAAAGACAAAGATCAACAGGCCTATGCCAACGCCAATCTTTTGGTCTGGAATAGGCGGTGGGGCACCCAACACCCCTTCAGGTGCCCGCTTGCGCCACATCACGAAGGCCGAGACCGACAAGGTGATCAAGCCCAGAGCCGTTAATACCCCTAAGGCCTGATTGAGTGGGCCAAACAATTGGCCTTCGTGGGCCGCGATGCCGACGCCTACAGCCTGATCAATCACATGCTTGTCGCCAAATGCCTCCCGACGGACCTCACTGCCATCTTGCGCGCTAAAGGCGATCTCGACGCGGCTAATGCGATCTCCGGCCAACGATCGGGCCATCCAATTGGGGTTCTTGCCATTGGGCGGGGTGATGGTGACCGGTGGGGCCAAACGGGCCGCCCGCGCACTGGCAGCAATATCGTCGACATTGGCGACATAATAAGGCGCGTCATGACCTTGGTGCGAGAAGGCTTGCGCGGTAGATTCGCGTTCCGCCGTCCGGCTCTGGGTCCAGTCCTTGGAGACAGCCGCCGTCCCCGTGAGATCGCGCACCATGTCAAAGCCCTTGCCCCAGACATTGGTCCAAGGCAGGCCGGTGAGCAACAAGAAGAGCGCAAAAAACGAAACCCACATGCCGGTGACCGCATGAATATCGCGCCAAAAGACCTTGGACCCAGCATGGAGGCGTGGAATCAAGACCCCGTGCAAGCCTTGGGCGGTGCGGGGCCACCACAGATAAAGCCCTGTCACCACCATCACGATGGCCCAAGAGGCTGCCAGTTCAACAATCAGCGAGCCATTATCCCCCATCAGTAATTCGCCGTGAATAGTTCGGACCACCGCCATCAAGCGCTCCTCGCGGGGGATGGCTTTGAGGATTTCAAGGCTGGTTGGGTGCACATATACGATGGTGTCTTCGCCGCCCATGGTGACGAGCACTTGGGCGGCATCGGTCGGGCCATCCGGCAGGCGGTAAGACTTGAAGGTCGATCCTTCAACCTTTGAAATGGCTATCTGCACCTGCTGGCTGACCGGAGCGCTCGGCCCATTTATCGCTAGATGGGTAAAAGGCCGGTCTAAAGCTGCCTCAATCTGCGGTTTGAACAGATAAAGGCTGCCGGTGATCGATAATAGGATGATGAAGGGGATGCAGAACAGGCCCGCATAAAAGTGCCAACGCCACAACATGCGATAGAGGCGGGCGCGCCTTTCAGGTGCGGAGCTTTGGGCTTGGATAGGGGCTGAGACGTCTGTCATGGTGGTCTCCTAAAGTTTCAGCTT
>NZ_JBMLTR010000056.1:0-33956 GCF_049239865.1 Aquidulcibacter sp. | reverse complement strand
GGTGATCTAGCAGGCGAATGGGCTTTTGTCTGGACTCAATCTGGGTCAAAGCAGCGGTGCCACCGGGTGGCACCAATTCGACTTGCGCTTCAATGCCCAGCTTGCGCTTCAACGTCTCACGATAGGCCTCTGGATTGCCACCGCGATCTTCGCACACGACCACAAGCTCATCGCGGCCTTGGCGATCGCGCATGACTTTACAAATCCACTCACCGGCAAAGGCGGGAAGCTCGGCCAAGATCGGCCCGACAGCTTGGGGGAAGACATTGATGCCGCGCAACTTGACCATATTGTCGGACCGGCCGAGGAAGCCCTCAATGCGCTTAAACTGCACCCCGATGGCGCTTTTGTCGGTGCGGAATGCGCTGACATCATGGGTGTTGAAGCGAATGATTGGATAGACATCATCCTTGAACAGACAGGTGACAATGAGGTCGCCTGTTTGGCCATCGGGGACGGGTTGGGCGGTATCGAGATCGCAAATCTCCACCCAATGCGCGTCTTCCATCACATAGTGTCCATCGCGGTCTGGCCCTTCGCCCGCGATCATGCCGGTATCGCCCACGCCGTACCAATCATAGCAGGCCGCCCCACCCCATAGGGCGGAGACTGCATCCTTATCTTCCCGACCAAATTGGCCCGAGATCATGCGGATGGGGATATCGACGCCGGGCTCTAGCCCTTCGGCACGGGCCACTTCAGCCAGCTTTTTGATATAGTCGGTAAAGCCCAAAATGACGGTCGCGTCAAAGTCGCGCATCAAAGCCACTTGCGCTGCACTGCGCGTTTCAATCCCGGTACCCGCCGACATGAAGGTCGCGCTTGTCCAGCGGGTGACGGCCTCCCGAATATAATGGCCGCCATTGATCATGCCGTGACCATAGACCGAATGCACCACATCGCTTGGCCGCATACCCTGCCAGCGGAACAAGCGCGCGAGCAAGAGGTTCTGCACCTCCCGCGTTTTGGCCCCGAAGAATAGCGGCTGAGGCCGTCCTGTCGTGCCACTGGTCGTGTGAAAAATCATCGGCGGCCGAGCACCATCGGGATAGGAATCCAGGCCCGCAAAGTCCCCAAAAGGCGGATGAAGCGCAATACTCTCAACAATCTCTTGCTTGCCGAAGGTGGGCAGTTTGGGCAGATCGTCGAGCGATTTGATGTCGCCTGCCTCAATCCCATGCTTGCCCCACAGGCGCTGGTAGAAATGGGTCTTGGCGGCGCGCGCCACCAGCTTTTGAAACAGGCGCTCTTGATGGGCGCGCAAATGGTCGCGACTGATGGTGGTGGCCATCTTCACAAAGTCATCGCCAATCGGATGGTCTTTCAAAAGCGCTGGATAATCCACGCTTTGGGCAAAGCTGGTGTGTAAGTCCGTCACGATAGGATCCCTGCGGCAAGGCGGCCCAACAGGCCGACATCGGTGAGTTCTGTTAGCTGGTCCACGGCCTCAATGAGCGCGGCCTCTAGAACCGGATTGGCCTGGCCAAAGCCGAACGCGCAACAGGCCCGAAACTTTGCCAGATGGGCTTCCCGGCTCAACGGGCGTTGAGGGGTGCCCAAGAGTTGTTCGATGCCCACTTCCAAAATCCTGCCATCTTTGAGACGGGCGCGCGCAGATTGCGGCACGAAGGCCGAGGCCTCTGTTACGTCATTGACTACAACTTCGATGCGGGCGGCGATCTGGTGGATGAGCGGATCATTGAGGCGGTCGGGCGTAAAATCCGTTAGACCCACATCGCCCTTGGTCAAAGTAATCGCGCCCACATAGGGCAAGCACAAGCGGGCATAATTGACTTCCAGTGGCGCTGGCGCAATGGGGCGACCCACCAGATGATGGATCAAGGGCGGGGCCGAAATGGTCAAGAGGTCGAGATTATCGGCGGTCAGGCCTAAACGCGCCAAGTGCTGGATCATGTCGATCCCACCGTGCGAGGCGCGCCCACTGGGGAAGGGTTTCCAGCTAACCTCTGCCGCGCGCCACGCTTTGCCTAGACTGGCCATCACGGGCGCTAAAGCGGTTTCCAGCTCAAACAGCGAGAGATAGCCAAACGGCCCATCGATGGAGCCCAATGGGCCGGGCAGGCCCGCCTCCACCAAATCGACGGCCACAAAGGCAGATCGCGCGGCCCCTGCGACGCTTGCTGCGAGCGCTGGCGTGCCCTCGACATGGGCCTGCATCGTGCCGGACGCAAAGGCCAGCGCATAGCCAAAAGCGTGGGCAGTCTGATCGGTCGTGAGGCCTCGGGCATGGGCCAAGGCAGCCACCGCACCAAACAGGCCACAGGTGGCCGGCCGGAAAAAGCGGATTTGCGATTTGGCCGCGACGCCTAGGCCTGCGGCGACATCGACCCCGACAGCGGCGGCGGAAGTAAAGCGGGCTCCGGTCATGCCTGTGCGTTGCGCTTCAGCGAGAAGGACCGGGACTACAACGGTGAATGGGTGCAGCACCGCCGCTTCATGCACACAATCAAACTCCAGCGCATGGGCCTGAAACGCATTGACGAAGGCTGCGTGCGGGGCGGGTAAAGCCTCCCCCGTGGCGAAGACGTTGGCCTCTGCGCCATGGCCCCATTTGGCGGCGGCTTGGCGCACCCCTGTGGCATAGGGAGAGCGCGTCCCCGCAATGCCCACACCGATTAAGTCCAAGGTGAAATTGCGCACCGCTTGCACTACGGGCGGCGGCAAGGTCGCTAAACTGGTCGTGGCCACATGCTGGGCGAACTTCTGGGCCGCTGTGTGTGGCGCGCCTGTCTGTATAGACTCTGAGCTTTGTCCGGACATATTGGGGACATAGCATGCTATGCGCGAAGCGCAATCACTCTGACCCATTTTGCCGAGCGAGGCCTAAAAAACGTGCAGACCCCCAATGGTTCGACACCGATGACGCAGTCTAAGCGGCTTAGCTCTCTCGCAGAGGCAGCAGCCCTTTTGGCTGAACGGGCACGCGGAGGACGGGTCTTTATCCCAGCGGGGCCGGTAGAGCCTTTGGGCTTGGCAGAAGCATTTCGCGCGAACCCCGGATTGGCCGACAAGTTGAGTTTTTGCGGCCTATTCATTCCGGGCCTCAATCGTTTGGATTGGGCGGCCCTTTCGCCGAAAGCCCGGGCGGAAGTTTTTCTGCCCAGCCCCGATTTTGCCGCGACCATCGCGACAGGCCAGACCCGTATTATTCCGTCGCACTATTCGGCTGCTTGGCGCTTTTTCAGGACAGCGCCCTTTAAGGCAGCGGTGTTTCATCTCGCCGCCCCTGATGCCGAAGGCTTTTGCTCGCTGTCCTTGTCGGCCGATGCCAGCCCGGCTTTCTTTGACCGCACAATTTTCAAGCTAGGCCTGATCAATCCAAGCCTGCCACTGGTGAAGGGCGCGCCGAAGCTGCATCTGAGCGCTCTGGATGCTTGGGTGGAGGCCGGGGCGCCACCGGCTGAATTGTCGACCCAAGCTCCAACTGGTGATGTGGACGCTCTGGTGCACCATGTGACCAGCCTGATTGAGGATGGGGCAACCTTGCAGGCGGGGATTGGCAAGCTGCCCGGTGCGATCATGGCGGGGCTGACCCAGCGACGCGGCCTTTCCATTTACTCCGGCCTGATTGGGGATTGGGTTCTGCCTCTGATCGACGCAGGGGCCTTGGCGGATCATGCGGGAAGTTTGAAGGCCGGTGTCATTCTGGGCAGCCACGCTTTACAGGACCGCATGGCGCAAGAGGCGCGCTTAAAGCTGATCCCGATTGCCGAGACCCACGGCGCGGCCCATCTTGGCTCGATTGAGCGCTTTACCAGCCTCAATGCGGCGCTGGAGGTGGATTTGTTCGGCCAGATTAATTGTGAGTTTGCCGGATCGCGGACGCTGGCAGGCGTTGGCGGGGCGGTCGATTTCTTGCGCGGTGCCCGCCTCAGCCCCGGCGGCAAGCCCATTGTGATGGTGCAAAGCATTGGCAAGCAAGGTGAGGCCCGGATTGTGCCGCGCCTTGCCACACCCAGCGTCTCCATTGCCCGTTCTGATGCACCTATCTTGGTGACGGAACACGGCGCAGTCGATCTAGAGCCCCTCGATACCGAAGCCCGCGCGCAGGCCATTATCTCGCTGGCCGCGCCCCAGCATCGCGCGGACCTAATGGCTGCTTGGTCGCAGCAGAGAGGTGTTAAAGCATGAGTGCGCCAAACTCCCTCTACCGCCGTTTGGCAGACGACCTGCGCAAGGCCATTGCCTCGGGCCATTATCCGACAGGCAGCCTCCTGCCCACGGAGTCTGACTTGTGCGCGACGCACCAAGTCTCACGCCATACGGCCCGTGACGCCCTGCGCATCTTGACCGATGAAGGCCTGATTGAGCGACGGCGGGGTGCAGGCTCGGTCGTGATTGCGGCCAAGCCGATTGGTCCTTTCTCGCAGGGCTGGGGCGAGATTGGCGATATTCTCCAATATGCGCGCGATACACGCTTGGTGATCTTAAGCTATGGCCCAGCCGATCCAGCCGATCTGGCCGCCATGGGCCTTGACCTTGCGCAGAGCTGGATTGGGATTGATGGCCTGCGGGTTCGTACGACCGGTGGCAGGCCCTTGGCCCATACAAGCATTTGTGTGCGCGCCGACCTTGCCCCACCGCGCGCCGCTTTAGACGATTGGCCCCATGCCATCGCCGAATATATCGCCCGCCATTCTGGGGTCCTAGCGGCAACGATTGAACAAGACATTTCCGCAATCAAACTAAGCCGCGGCCTTGCAAAGACCTTACACGAACATGCGGGCGATCCGGCCCTTCGCACCCGACGGCGCTATTTCGATGCTGCAGGTCATATCTATCAAGCGAGCATCAGCATCCACCCGGGCGAGCATTTCACCTATTCGATGTCGGTCAGTCGCTAGCTTGCCATCATCATGAGGCCGACCCCGGCTGCGGAGATGGCGGCGATGATGGCGGTCTGGATCAGAAGGGCTCCCACCGCGCGTGGGCCTAACAGCATCACACCCTTGATCGACGTGTTCGCCCCCAAGGCGACCATGGAAACGATCAAGCAGACGCTGGACAATTTGGTCAAAGCCGCAATGCCTTCAGGCGTCAGCCAGCCCGTATTGGCGACCACAATCGCGGCCACAAAGCCCAATAGAAACACCGGCACGGTGGCTTCATTTTCTTCTTGGTCGCCCTCTTTGCGGTCGCGCCAGGACAAGATCATCAACAGGCCAAAGATCACGACCGGCATCATGGCGACGCGGATCATTTTCACCGTCGTGGCTGCAGGCGTGGCGGCTTCACCATAGACGTCAGACGCCGCAACCACTTGCGCAACTTCGTGGATGGAGGCACCCAGAAACACCGCCGAGGGGATCATGGGGATGTTGAAGAAGTGACAAAGTGCGGGATAGGCGACCACAGCGATGGTGCCGATGATGGTGATGCTGGCCACGGTCGCCACCACGTCACGCTCAACATTCGAATTGGGGCGGCGCGCCAGAACCGTGGCAATCGCCAAAGCAGCCGATGCCCCGCAGATGGCAACCGAAGTCGCCGTCAAGAAGGCAGTGGCGCGGGGCAGTTTCAAAGCCCGCCCTGCCAGATAGCCCAAGCAAAGTGTGCCAAAGGCAGCTGAGACGGCGATCACGGCGGGTTGCCAGCCTAAGGCTTGCAAGTCTGAAATCGTGATGCGGAAACCCATCAAGGCGACCCCAACCCGCAACAGGGGCTTGGCCAATAAATCATTGCCGGGCTTGAAGGTGGGCTTGGTCAAGACAATAGCGGCCAACATGCCGAGCAGCAGCGCAATCAACAGGGTGGGAACGCGCGTGCCCTGGGTCGGGAAATAAGCAATGGCAGCTAGAAAGAGACCCAAACCAACACCGGGGCCAAACTTTGTCAGCGATTTAAACATGTGGCCCCACAATCAGGCGCGCCTACCCAACGCGCCGACACATTCAGCTTAGGGCTGTTTCACCAGACTGTACAATTGGGCTCGGTGCAGCGGCATGCTTGGTATTGCGGTGCAGGACCATCCGGTCGTGCAGACAACAAATGGTCTGGCTGCCAGTGGACTTAAACAGGCCGGGGATCAGGCCGTGAATGATGCAGGCGAAGGCCGCACCCAACATTTGGAAGCCGAAACTAAAGGCCACACCTAAATGTTCAAAATAGCTTTCGCCGACGCTCTCTGGATGCTCGACAAATAATTTTTTGAACATATCTGCTGTCTCCCCATTTGCAGACAAAGGTTCTCACAGATTCTATGGTAAATTTTCACTTTCTTATTGAGTATCAGCACGGCTTTGGTATATTTCTTCGATCATGAAGCCAGAAAATCAAAAAATTGACGAAGCGGACATTAAGCTTTTGTCCATACTTCAAACCGATGCCTCTGTATCTTTAGAGGAATTATCGTCGCGCACCGCCATGTCTGCCAACACCGCTTGGCGACGTATCCGGCGGATGGAAGAGGCGGGCATCATCGCCAAGCGGGTTGCTTTGATCGATCCAGAGGCGGTGGGACTGGGTATGACGGTCTTTGTCGCTATCAAGACCTCTGACCATTCCGATGAATGGCTAGAGAACTTTGCCCGCTCTGTCTCGGCCATCCCGGAAGTGGTGGAGTTTTACCGCATGAGTGGGGATACCGATTATCTGCTCAAACTCTTGGTCGCTTCCATTGCCGATTATGACCGCGTCTATAAGAAACTGATCCGCAGCGCGAAGCTTAGCGACGTAAGTTCGAGCTTTGCGATGGAGACGATCAAATTTACCACCGCTGTGCCTTTGCGAATTTAGCTTTTGGTACAAGTTTTTATGGTCTAAATGGCGGGTATGAGCTTGAAGCACGTCCTCTTAATCGTGGGTGGAGGGATCTCTGCCTATAAGACCCCCGAACTGGTGCGGGCGCTGGAGAGGCGCGGCATCGGCTGTCGGGTTATATTAACTCAAGCCGGTAGCCAGTTTGTCACGCCGCTGACTTTGGCCAGCCTGACTAAGGATGATGTGCATCAGGAATTATTCAACCTGACCCATGAAGCCAAAATGGGCCATATCGAACTCTCGCGCAGTGCGGACCTCGTCCTCGTGGCCCCAGCGACAGCCGATCTCATCGGCAAGGTGGCCAATGGTTTGGCCAATGATCTGGCCTCGACGGCGCTGTTGGCGACGGACAAGCCTGTTTTGATGGCACCCGCCATGAATGTGCGCATGTGGGACCATCCCGCCGTGCAGCGCAATCTGGCGACCTTGCGCGCTGACGGTGTTCATTTCATCGGCCCCGATGAAGGGGCGATGGCGTGCGGTGAATATGGGCTGGGTCGCATGGCTGAGCCTGAAGCCATTGCCGCAGGCGTTGAGGCTTTTTGGCAGAAGGCATCGGCGGAAAAACCCTTAAAGGGCAAGCGCGCGATTGTGACAGCGGGACCGACGCTTGAGGCGCTCGACCCCATCCGGTTCCTGTCCAACCGATCTTCCGGCAAACAAGGCTATGCCATTGCCCAAGCACTCGCTGAAGCTGGCGCGGAGGTGACCTTAGTGTCGGGCCCTACGGCTTTAAACGATGTGCCGGGTGTGACCATGGCGCGGATTGAAAGTGCGCGTGAGATGTTGGCTGCCTGCCAAACCGCCTTGCCCGCCGACATTTTTATCGCCGTCGCGGCCGTTGCCGACTGGCGACCTGAGACCAAGGCAGACGTGAAGCTGAAGCTTAAGGGTGACGCGAAAGCGCCCGCGATGAATTTGGTTGAAAACCCCGATATTCTGGCGACCATCGCGCAGGCCGGACCGAACAGGCCAGAGTTGGTTATCGGCTTTGCGGCAGAGACCCACGACGTCTTGGCCTATGCCAGTGCCAAGCGCGCTAAAAAAGGCTGCGACTGGGTCGTGGCCAACGACGTCTCGGGCGATGTCATGGGCGGGGAGAGCAACCAGATCATGCTGGTCACCGCAGATGGTCATCAAAGCTGGCCCGAAGCGCCAAAGGCACAGATTGCGGCGCGCTTAGTCGGCGCGATTGCGGATCACTTTAAAGCCTAGCCCGACTAAAACGGCCAGAAAATTCCAAGCATCAAGAGGCCTACCACGATGCGGTAATAGGCAAAGGGCGCAAAGCCCATGCGCTGCACAATGCCGATAAACAGCTTGATCACAAAGATCGCGGTGATGAAGGCAACCAAGAAGCCAATGGCGACGAGAATCAGGTCTTGCCCGCCTTGCGCCAGCAAGGCTTCGCGATTGCTCCAACCTTCATAGGCAAACACGCCCACCATCGTGGGGATGGACAAGAAGAAGCTGAACTCCGCGGCGGGTTTGCGGTCCACGCCCAACATCATCGCGCCAATAATGGTGGCACCAGAGCGGGACATGCCGGGGATCAATGCCAAACATTGGCAAAGGCCAATCTTCAGACCCATCCCGACTGAAATATCATCCACATCGAGGACTTGCGGCTGGGGGCGGAACCGCTCGGCCAGCAGGATCAGGATGCCACCCACGACCAAAGTGACCGATACGACCACCGGGCTAAACAAAACGCCCTTGATAAAGTCGTGCAATAAAGCGCCGAGCAACATGGAAGGGAAGAAGGCCAGAATGACGGCTGCGGCGAATTGGCGCGACGCAGGACTCGAGGGCAGGGTGATGAAAGCACCCCAAAGCTTTTCAAAATAAAGGACGACCACGGCAAGGACAGCACCCAGCTGGATCATGGTTTCGAACGTGTCAGGCACAGCTCCGGGCAGAAATTGGTCAGCCAGAATCAAATGACCGGTCGAAGAGATCGGCAAAAACTCTGTCAGGCCTTCGATAATGCCCAACAAAATGGCTACGAAATACTCGCTCATGGCATCCATTCAAACGTAAGCTTGATTGCGGGCCTCATGGCATGGCTTGGCGCGCAAAACCAGCCAAGCTTACATCGGTGAAATAGGTATTAAACCATACCAATGCTGTCGTATGCTTCTTCACCATTTCGCGACCAAATGGGTGAAGGTTCGAGTGATCCCATTACAATTGGTATGAATTAATACCTAATTGTGCAGTTTTGCCTTGGCAAAGGACGGGTTTGTCTGTATCGGACCCTGGCATGGCGCGACGATTGTGCCTGTGATCTTTGGAATTGCGAGAACATCATGGCCGAACGGCTCCTCAAATTCGTCAGTATCGACCCTCAAACGCCTGAGAAGCGTCCCGCTTCGACGCGCACGGCCGATTTTCATGAGATTTATGGGGAGTTCATCACCCAAAAGGCCAATGAGCAGGCTTCGCGCTGTTCACAATGCGGTGTGCCTTTCTGCCAATCGGGTTGCCCGCTGCAGAATAATATCCCCGACTGGCTGAAAATGACGGCGGAAGGTCGCTTGGAAGAAGCCTATGCGCTGTCCTCCGCCACCAATAGCATGCCGGAAATCTGTGGCCGCATCTGCCCGCAAGACCGTTTGTGCGAAGGTTCTTGCGTGATCGAACAGTCTGGCCATGGCTCCGTCACCATTGGCGCGGTGGAACGCTATATCACCGAGACCGCTTGGGAAAATGGCTGGATAGAGCCGATTGTGCCGCCGAAGGAATTGGCTGAGCATGTTGGTATCATCGGTGCTGGCCCTGGCGGGATGGCGGCAGCTGAAGCCCTGCGCAATAAGGGCTATCAAGTCACCATCTATGACCGCTATGACCGCGCGGGCGGCCTCCTGATGTATGGCATCCCCGGCTTCAAGCTGGAAAAGGATGTGGTGACCCGCCGGGTGGAGCATTTGAAGGCTTCGGGCGTGAAATTCGTGCTCAATTATGAAGTGGGTCGCGATGGGACCTTGGCTGATTTACGGGCGACCCACGACAGCGTGCTGATCGCCATTGGCGTTTATAAAGCGCGCGCCTTGCCTTGCCCCGGCTCTAGCGGTGCAGGTGTAGTCGAGGCGTTGGATTATTTGACCGCTTCTAACCGGACGGGCCTTGGCGATCAGGTCGCTGACTTTGATAGTGGCGCGCTCAATGCCGCTGGCAAACGCGTCGTCGTCATCGGTGGCGGCGACACGGCCATGGATTGCGTCCGCACCGCCATCCGTCAGGGCGCGGCCAAAGTCACCTGCCTCTATCGTCGCGACCGCGCCAATATGCCTGGCAGTGCACGCGAGGTCAGCAATGCCGAAGATGAAGGCGTGATGTTTGAGTGGTTGGCGGCACCCAAGGCGGTGCACTCCAACGAAGCCGGTGTCACCTCGGTTCTGGCAGCCCGCATGCGCTTGGGCGAAGCAGACGCTTCAGGCCGCCAAAGCCCTGAAGAAGTGGCGGGTGGCGAATTTGATGTGCCCGCCGATCTGGTCATTAAGGCTTTAGGCTTTGACCCTGAAAATGTTCAGACCCTGTTTGACGAGCCTGCCCTGAAAGTCAGCCGTTGGGGCACCATTCGCGCAGATGCGATCACGGGCGAAACCTCCATCCCGAACGTGTTTGCGGCAGGCGATATTGTTCGCGGGGCCTCCCTGGTTGTTTGGGCAATTAAGGATGGCCGTGAGGCCGCTGAGCACATGCATACGGCCATGCGCAAACAGGCCCGGATGCGCGCCACCGCAGCCAAATTCGCGGCGCAATAAGCCGCCCTTTACCTTGCAGATAACGAGAGGGCTTCGGCCCGCCAAAGGCACCAGATCATGACCACTTCTTTCCCGCCCAGCGGCTCTAGCGAAATCGACCTCTATCTCAAGAACCGGCAGATCCTGACCGATGGAAACGCCTATAATCCTGAGGATGAAAAGGATTCTTGCGGGGTAGGCCTTGTCTGCGCCCTCGATGGCAAGCCCCGTCGCGACATTGTGGCGATGGCGCTAAAGGCGTTGAAGAACGTCTGGCATCGCGGTGCTGTGGATGCCGATGGCAAGACGGGCGATGGCGCAGGCGTGCGCGTCGACGTGCCGCAAGATTTCTTCCGTGAGCAAGTCGCGCGCACAGGGCACAGCCCAACCGACGATCCAATCTGCGTGGGCATGATCTTCTTGCCGCGAACCGATTTTGGCGCGCAAGAAACCGCGCGAACGATTGTTGAGCGCGAAATCCTGAACTTTGGCTTTTACATCTATGGCTGGCGGCAAGTGCCGGTCGATATCTCGGTCATCGGCGAAAAGGCCAATGCGACCCGGCCTGAGATTGAGCAAATCCTCTTCTACGACCCACGGGGTCGCAGTGCAGAAGAGCTGGAACGCACCCTGTTCATCTGCCGTCGCCGCATTGAAAAGCGTGCCTTGGCATCGAGCGTTTCGGGCTTTTATGTCTGCTCCTTCTCGTCCAAGTCGGTCATTTATAAGGGCATGTTCTTGGCCGAAAGCATCGATACTTTCTTCCCAGACTTGCAGAATGAGAAGTTTGTGTCGGCGGTGGCAATTTATCACCAACGCTATTCGACCAACACCTTCCCGCAATGGCACTTGGCCCAACCCTTCCGCATGTTGGCCCATAATGGCGAGATCAACACCGTCAAAGGCAATATCAATTGGATGAAGAGCCATGAGATCCCGATGGCGTCTGAAGCCTTTGGCGATTATCAGGAAGACGTAAAGCCCATCGTGCAAGCTGGCGGGTCGGACTCCGCAGCGCTCGACAATGTGTGCGAAGTCCTCGTTCGCGCGGGCCGCTCTGCCCCCATGGCCAAGGCACTCTTGGTGCCAGAGGCTTGGGCCAAGCAAGAAAACATCATGAAGCCCAGCCACATGGCGCTTTATGCCTATTGCAACGCGGTGATGGAGCCTTGGGATGGGCCTGCCGCTCTAGCGATTTATGACGGTCGCTGGGCGGTTGCCGGTATGGACCGCAATGGTCTGCGCCCCATGCGCTATTCGGTGACGCAGGACGGCATACTGGCCGTCGGCTCTGAAACCGGCATGTGCCCGCTCGATGGTCGCGTCATCACCAAAAAGGGCCGCGTTGGTCGGGGCGAAATGCTTGCCGTCGATATGGAGAAGGGCAAGCTCTATACCCATGAGGCGATCATCGACAAATTGGCCAGCGCCCACCCCTATGTGAAGTGGAACTCCAACGTCGTGAATTTGGAGGCCCGCATCGGACCGGGACCAGAGCCTAAGCTCTATTCGCGCCAAGAATTGCTGCGCCGCCAAGTCGCTGCCGGCTTGACCTTGGAAGAATTGGAAGTCGTCCTCGCCCCCATGGCGGAAGAGGGCAAAGAGGCTTTGGGCTCGATGGGTGACGATTCCCCGCTGGCCGTGCTTTCCTCGCGCTATCGGCCTTTGTCGCACTTCTTCAAGCAGAACTTCAGCCAAGTCACCAACCCTCCAATCGACCCGCTTCGTGAAGAGCGGGTGATGAGCCTGAAAACGCGCTTTAAAAACCTCGGCAATATCTTGGCGCATGACGAAACCCAGCAGGACGTGTTCGTGCTGGATAGTCCCGCCCTGACCACCGGCATGTATGACCGCATGGTCGCCATGTTGGGCGCAGGCGTGGCCTTTATCGACTGCAGCTATGAGATGCCAGAGGACCCAGACCTCGCCGGAGCTGCCTTGCGCGAAGCGTTAGACCGGATCAAGGCGCAAGCCGAAGATGCCGTCCGCGCGGGTCAAAGCCAATTGGTGTTGAGTGATGAGCATCAAGGCCCCGGCCGGATCGCCGCACCGATGATCTTGGCCACAGGCGGCGTACATGCCCATTTGGTTGCCAAGGGCTTGCGGTCTTATTGCTCCATCACGGTGCGTGCGGCGGAATGCGTCGACACCCATTATTTCGCTGTTCTGGTTGGCGTCGGCGCGACTTGCGTCAACGCCTATCTGGCGCAAGAGGCGATTGCGGATCGTCATGCGCGCGGTCTGTTGGGCACGCTCACGCTCAACCAAGCCGTGGTGAATTACAAAAAGGCGGTGGAAGCGGGCCTTCTGAAAATCCTCTCTAAAATGGGGATTTCGGTCATTTCGTCCTATCGCGGTGGCTATAATTTCGAAGCCCTTGGCCTGTCCCGCGCTTTGGTGGCGGATTTCTTTCCCGGCATGAGCTCGCGCATTTCCGGCATCGGTCTGCAGGGTATTGCGCTGAAGGCTCAAGCAATCCACGCCAAAGCGTGGGAAGAGGCCGTGGTTAGCCTCCCCATCGGTGGGCTCTACAAGGCCCGCGCTTCGGGTGAGCCACACGCGCTTGAGGCCGCACAAATCCATCAGCTGCAAACCGCCTGTAACACGGGCTCTTATGCGGCTTATCAGAAATATGTGGGCCTGCTCAGTGGTCGCGCACCCATCCAATTGCGCGACCTGTTGGACTTCCAATCCACCAGCAAAGCGGTGGCTTTGGAAGAAGTTGAGAGCCTGAATGAAATCCGCAAGCGCTTCAATACGCCCGGCATGTCCTTGGGCGCATTAAGCCCAGAGGCGCATGGTACCCTGAACGTGGCGATGAACCGCATTGGCGCAAAGTCCGTTTCCGGTGAAGGCGGGGAAGACCGTGAGCGCTATAAGCCTCTGCCCAACGGCGATAATCCCAATAGCGCGGTGAAGCAGGTCGCGTCTGGCCGCTTTGGCGTGACGGCGGAATATCTGAACCAATGCCGCGAAATTGAGATCAAAGTCGCGCAAGGGGCCAAGCCCGGCGAAGGCGGGCAATTGCCCGGCTTTAAAGTCACCGAAATGATCGCCCGCCTGCGCCATGCAACACCGGGCGTAACCTTGATCAGCCCACCGCCACACCATGACATCTATTCAATCGAAGATCTGGCCCAGCTGATCTATGATCTGAAGCAGATCAATCCTGAAGCCAAAGTCTGCGTGAAGCTCGTTGCCCAATCGGGTATTGGTGCAGTGGCCGCTGGTGTCGCCAAGGCCAAGGCCGACATCATTCTGATTGCGGGCAATGTCGGTGGTACGGGGGCATCACCTCAAACCTCGATCAAATTTGCTGGCATTCCGTGGGAATTGGGTCTCGCCGAAGCGCATCAAGTCCTGACACTCAACAATCTACGTGACCATGTGGTGCTGCGTACCGATGGTGGCCTGCGGACGGGCCGGGATATCGTGATGGCTGCCATGTTGGGCGCAGAAGAATTTGGTATCGGGACGGCTTCTCTGGTCGCCATGGGCTGTATCATGGTACGCCAGTGCCATTCCAACACCTGCCCCGTGGGCGTGTGCGTGCAAGATGAAGCGCTGCGCCAGCGCTTTACGGGCACGCCGGAGAAAGTCGTCAATCTGATGAGTTTCATCGCCGAAGATGTGCGCGAAATCCTCGCCAGCCTCGGCTTTAAGACTTTGAACGAAGTGGTAGGCCGCACCGACCTGTTGCGCCAAGTCAGCCGCGGGGCTGCTAATCTCGACGACCTCGACTTGAACCCGCTGCTGGTGCGCGTCGAAGGGGCCAAGCCAACCCGCTTTGGCACTGATAAGCCGCGCGTTGAAGTGCCCGACACGCTCGACGCACAAATCCTGCGCGATGCAGCCCCCTTCTTTGAGCGGGGCGAAAAGATGCAACTGGCTTACGGCGTGCGTAACGTACAGCGCGCCATTGGCACACGGTCATCGAGCGCCATCGTGCGCAAATTTGGCATGGCCGCACTGCCCGAAGGCCGCTTAACGGTCCGCCTTGAAGGGTCGTGCGGGCAATCCTTGGGTGCCTTTGGCGTCCAAGGCCTGACCTTGGACGTGGTGGGCGACGCCAATGATTATGTCGGCAAAGGCCTATCAGGGGCGACGATTGTGTTGCGCCCACCTTCAGGCTCTGGCCTGAAACCCGAAGAAAACGCCATCATCGGCAATACGTGCCTCTATGGTGCGACCTCGGGCACGCTTTTGGCGTCTGGCCAAGCGGGCGAGCGGTTTGCCGTGCGCAACTCTGGTGCGTCGGCTGTCGTGGAAGGGATGGAGGCCAATGGCTGCGAATATATGACGGGAGGCCTCGTGATTTCGCTAGGGCCCGTTGGCGACAATTTCGCGGCGGGCATGACGGGCGGTATGGCCTTTGTGTGGGACCCAGCCAACCGTTTGCCCAAGCTGATCAATCCCGACAGCGTCGTTTGGCGTCGCATCGGTAGCCCGCATTGGGAAAGCCAATTCACCGGCTTGCTAGAACGCCATGTCCAAGCCACTGGCTCGCCCTTAGGGCGGCGGATCTTGGATGATTTGGTCAATGAAATCGGTCATGTCTGGCAGGTCGTGCCAAAGGAAATGCTAACCCGCTTGGCAGAGCCCTTGGACGCCGAAGCTGCTTTGGCAAGCGCTTAGTCGACCAAAACAGCCCGTAAGCGCTCAGCGGCGGCCTCCGGCGTGAGGTCGCGCTGGGCCATGGCCAGCATTTCGAAGCCCACCATGAATTTGCGCACCGTGGCAGAGCGTAACAGCGGCGGGTAGAAATGCATGTGGAACACAAAGCCCGGTGCAGGGCTTTGTGTCGGGCGTTGGTGCAAGCCCATTGTGTAAGGGAAAGGCGCGGCAAACAGGCGGTCAAAGCTGGCGGTCAAGCGCCGCAGAATGTCCGCCAGATCCCCTTGTTCCTCAGCGCTCAAATCATCCAAGGCCGCAACTGCGCGACGGGGCAAAACTAAGGTCTCAAATGGCCAAGCTGCCCAAAACGGCACCAAAGCAACGAAATGGGCATTGGCACACAGGATGCGGCTGCCGTCTGCCAGCTCACGTTCCAAATAATCTATCAAAAGAGGCGAACCGTTCTGTTCGAACCAAGCGGCCTGCCGCTCAACTTCAGTCGCAAGTTCATTGGGAACGCTCGATGTCGCCCAAATCTGACCATGGGGATGGGGGTTGCTGGCCCCCATCATCGCGCCTCGGTTCTCAAAGATGGTGACGGAGGCCAAGTCCGGACGGGCCGATAATTCTTGCCATTGCGCCGTCCAGACGTGCACGACGGAGGCAATCTCGGCCTGCGTCATGCTGGCCATGGTTTTGGAATGATCCGGCGTATAGCAAATGACGCGGCAAACGCCGGTCTCAGGCTCTGTCACCAGGACGGAATCGGCGGGCGGGCCAGCCTCGCCATCTGGTGCCAAGAGTGCGGGGAAGTCGTTATCGAACACCCACACACCCTCATAGGCGGGATTGACCACCCCGCCGACGCGCGTATTGCCGGCGCAGAGATAACAAGCCGGATCATAGGCCAAGGCAGCAGAAGCCGCGCTTTCTCCCGTCTCGCCCTGCCACGGTCTGCCCATCCGATGGGGGGAGACCAGCACCCATTCGCCTGTCAGCAAATTCTGCCGCCGATGCGGCTTTTGGTCGGTCATACCACTTCCCCTGCACCAGCCGCTCCCCGCACCACAAAGGCTCCGGGCCGCTGGCCCAGATAGGCGGAATAGGTTTCCAGAATGGCTTCCAGTGCCGCAGCGGCCAAATCGGGTTCAACCAAAGCGATGATGGAGCCGCCAAAGCCGCCACCCATCATGCGCGCACCATAAACGCCTTCGGTGGCTTGGGCCAAAGCCGTCAAGCGATCCACTTCGGGGGTGGAGACTTCCATATCGGCCGACAGACTGGCATGGCTGGCGTTCAGAAGGCGACCAAGTTCCATCAAATCACCTTGCATCAAGGCGATTTCGGCCCGTTGGGTGCGGTCGATCTCGGTCAGCACATGGCGCGCGCGCTTTAGCGGGTTGCCGCTCAAATGGTCGAGTGCGGCGAGATCTGTCACCTCAGCCAATAAAGTCACGCCAAAGGTCGCGGCAGCCGCCTCGCAATCGGCGCGTCGACTGGCATAGCCGCCACTGGTGTGCTGGTGCTTCACCCCTGAATCAATGATTAGGAAGCAGGCCGTGGAAGGTAGTGGGATGGGCTGATAGGCCAAGGTCGCGCAATCCAGCATCAAGGCATGGCCTTCCACGCCGCAGGCGCTCGCGAATTGGTCCATAATGCCGCACGCCATGCCGACATAGGTGTTTTCTGCTGCTTGGGCGATCAGTGCGAGGTCTTTCCCCGTCACAGCCCCGCCACTGAGCGCCAGACCGACTGCGACTTCGAGGGCGGCAGAGGATGAAACGCCCGCCCCCATCGGTACGTCAGAGGCAATGGCGAGATCATAGCCCTGCACCGCATGGCCCGCATCGCGGAGTGCAAACGCGACCCCCGCGACATAATCGCGCCAGTCGCCCTGTTTGGTGAACTGGTCCAGCGACAGCTCGCTTTGGCCCAAATCACTGCTGACCCTGAGAACGTCTAGCCCATTCGGGCGGGCCGCCACCCAACAGGCGAAGTCGATTGCGGCGGGCATGACCTTGCCGCCCGCATAATCCACATGCTCGCCAATGATATTGATCCGCCCCGGCGCACGAAAAAGCCTTGGCGTGCCGCTAAAAGCATCCTTAAAGCGTGCGAGTGCGATCTGGGACTGTGATGGGTTCGTCATAGGAACACCGCTAGGTTTATTTCGGCGCGCTGCCAAGATGGGACACGGACATGAAGTTGGGCGTTTGCTATTATCCTGAACATTGGCCCGAAGCTATGTGGGCCGAAGATGCCAAGCGCATGGCCGAGATTGGTATCCGCCAAGTGCGGATCGGCGAATTCGCATGGAGCCGCATTGAGCCTTCGCCGGGTATCTTCGAATGGGGCTGGCTGGATCGGGCGATTGAGACCTTGCATCAAGCTGGCTTGCACATTGTTTTGGGCACACCGACTGCAACGCCACCCAAATGGCTAATTGACGCCCATCCAGATGTTTTGGCCGTGGACGCGCATGGCAGGCCGCGCCATTTCGGCTCTCGCCGTCATTATTGTTTCTCGAGCCTGACGTATCGCGCCGAATGTGCCCGGATTGTGGAGGTGTTGGCCCGGCGCTATGGCAATCACCCAGCAATTGCCGCGTGGCAGACCGACAATGAATATGGCTGTCACGACACGATTATCTCTTATTCCAACGCCGCCCGAGCAGGCTTTCGGACGTGGCTTGCCGCGAAATATAGCCAAATCGACGCGCTCAATACGGCTTGGGGCAATGTGTTCTGGAGCATGGAATATCGCAGCTTTGACGAGATCGACCCGCCCGTCGAGACCGTCACGGAAGCCAATCCCGCCCATCGCCAAGACTGGGCACGCTTTGCCAGTGATGAAGTGGCAGCCTTTGACCGCGTACAAACCGACATTTTGCGTGCCCACAGCCCGGGTCGTGACGTACTGCACAATTATATGGGCATGTTCACCGCCTTTGATCATTTCAAATTGGGTGAGCAGCTCGATGTCGCCGCTTGGGATTCCTATCCTTTAGGTTTTCTGGAACAGGCTTGGTGGCCCGAGGCAACCAAGGAACGCTTTCTGCGCCAAGGCCATCCAGACTTTACCGCTTTTCACCATGACCTCTATCGCGGGGTTGGTCGCGGTCGCTGGCAGGTGATTGAGCAACAGCCAGGTCCTGTGAATTGGGCACCTTGGAACCCGGCCCCTTTGCCCGGCATGGTGCGCGCTTGGACTTGGGAGGCTTTGGCCCATGGTGCTGAATGCGTCTCTTATTTCCGCTGGCGACAAGCGCCGTTCGCGCAAGAACAAATGCATGCGGGCCTGTTGCGACCCGACAGCGTGGAAGCCGAAGCGGCAGGTGAAGCCCGTCAAGTCGCTGCTGAACTTGCAGCCGTCGCCGGGGCTACAACGACGAAAGCCCCCGTCGCGCTTTTGTTTGATTATGAGGCCATTTGGGCCAGTCAAATCCAGCCGCAAGGCAAGGATTATCGTGGCCTTGAACTTCTGATCCACTTTTATAGCGCCGCGCGCCGCTTGGGCCTATCGGTTGATGTGGTGCATCCAAGTGCCGACTTAAGCGGCTATAAACTGATCCTCTGTCCCTTGCAGATTTTCTGGCCAGAGGGACTGAGCGCGAAGATCAAAGCCAGTGGAGCTGTTTGCGTGCTCGGTCCACGGACGGGGTCGAAGACCGATGATTTCCAAATCCCCGCCAATCTGGCACCGGGTCTGGCGCAAGAGCTGATCCCGCTGGTGGTTGGTCGCGTGGAAAGCCTGCGTCCGGGTCATGTCGAACAAGCTGGCCCCTATAAAGTGACGCGCTGGCTAGAGCATATCCAATCAGACCTTGTGCCCGAAGCCTATACGGCCAGCGGTCATGGCATTTGGTATCATACAGACAAGGTCGATTATCTGGCCTGCTGGCCGGAAGCAGAACTATTGGACGCCGTGCTGAGGCGGCGGTGCGAAGCGCTGGGCCTTGCCACCTTAAGCCTGCCGGACGGATTGCGCTTGCGCCAACGGGGCGCTTTTATGTTTGCGATCAATTATGAAGCCGAGCCCTTAGACTTATGCGACCATATCCTCGGTGCTGACAGTCTGGATTACGTCATCGGTGGGCCAGACTTGCCCCCAGCAGGCGTGGCGGCTTGGCGGATCAATTAAGGGGCGGACCCTCTGCCAGGACATCGCCTGCCAGATAGAGCGAGCCGCAGATGAGCACGCGCGCAGGCCCGCCGGTCTGCGCCAAGGCAAGCTTTAACCCCTCTAGTGGCGTATCTGCAGGCTTGGCGTCAAAGCCCATCGCGCGTGCCAGCTCTGCCAATTCGGCGGGCGCACGCCCGGCATCGGACATGCGGATCGGAACCGTGATGACTTCTGGCTTCAACGCTTGAAAGGCCTCAAAAAAGCCCGTCGGGTCTTTGGTGGCCAATTGGCCGGTGATCAGCACGAAGCGGCGCGGGTCCTTGGCTTGCAGGTTCGCGATATAGGATGCCGCCGCCGCTGCACCATGGGGGTTATGTCCGCCATCAAGCCATAATTCTGCCCCTGCTCCGGTCGCCATGTCTGCAAAAGGCCCTGCCTGCAGGCGCTGCATCCGAGCAGGCCAGCTGACGTTCTGCACGCCCGTGGCGATGGCAGCTTCATCCAAGCCATAAAGCGTCATGGCCACGACGGCTGCACCGGCATTTTCCAGCTGGTGGTGACCGGCAAGGCCCGGCAAAGGCAAGTCCAGCAAGCGGTCTTGAGTTTGCACAATCAGTCGCCCGCGCTCGGCATAGCAATCCCAGTCGCGGCCAAACACCACGAGCGGCGCGCCCAAAGCGTCTGCGCGCCGTTCAATCACAGCCAAAGCTTCATCGGCTTGGCGGGAGACAACGCACGGGATGTGCGGCTTTAAGATACCGGCCTTCTCGCCAGCAATCTTGGCCAAGGTGTCGCCCAGCATCTCCTTATGGTCGAAATCAACCGGGGTGATGATGGTCAGCTTTGGCTTGGTGACGATATTGGTGGCATCTAATCGGCCACCTAGGCCGACTTCCAGCAAAGTCAGATCCGCCATGGTCTCGCTGAAGGCGACAAAGGCTGCGACTGTTTCGGCTTCAAAAACCGTCAGCGGGATTTGATTGCTCAAGGCTTGGATCCGGTGACCAATCTCCAAGAGCGCCTCTTCCTCGATGAAGCGCCCTGCGACCCGCCAGCGCTCGTGGATCGAGACCAGATGCGGCGAGGTATAAGCATGCACTGAAAGGCCCGCTGCCTCGGCCATCGCCCGCAAAAACGCGACCGTCGAGCCTTTGCCATTGGTGCCCGCCACATGAATGACTGGCGGGATCAAATCTTGCGGGCGGCCCAAAGCCTCCAAAGCCGCTGCAACGCGGGCAAGCCCCAGATCAATCTTGCGGGGGAAATTGTAAAACAGGTCAGCGGCATTCATGGGATTAGGATCGGCTCAACAGGCGTATCAGATTGGCTTCGGCCTTCTGTAGCGTTAGGCGCACCATCGGATCAACCTCGGGTATGTGGGCGAGGCTGGCGCGAACTTGGGCCAAATCAAACAGAGCTTCGCGGCCTTCTGCGGACAAGACCCGGCTTTCTATCCAGCCAACAACGGCCAAGCGTTCCCCGCGCGTGACAGGCTCTACTTCATGCAAGCTGGTGGAGGGATAGAGCACGAGGCTGCCTGCAGGCAATTTGATCGATTGGCGACCAGCAGCCTGCTCAACACACAAGGCACCACCATCATAGCTATCGGGCTCGGACAGGAAGAGGGTGAAGGACAGGTCAGAGCGAACGCCATTCATATAGGCATTGTCGACATGCAGGCCGTACGCCATGCCGGGTTGATAGCGCGAGATCAGGATCGGCCCATAGGTCTTCACTTGCGCAGCGGCTTGAAACACATCGTGACGCTCAATCGCGCGCTGAACAAATTCGATCACAGCCTCTGTCGCGGCCCCGCTGGCCTGCTGGTTGTTTTTGACCGTCTTGGCCAGCGCACCGGCCGTGGCTTTGCCATCGATAAAGACGAGCGCCTCTACCTCCGCACGGACGCGCTCAAGGTCTTCAGTTCCCAGTATCTGGTCGATCGTAATTAACATCAGCACCCTACCTGCAAACGACTTGCATTTTCATCTAGCCTCGGCCACACTCACAAAACAGTGATTTTCGCAGCAAGGAAGTAGATATGATTGAGTTCAAGCCCCGCATGTGGACCTTGATGGGTGTCAGCGCAATGGCCTTGGTCGGTGTCGCCGCGTGCCAACCGGGCGGCGAGGGCGGAACCGCCGCAGCAGATGGCGAGAAGGCTGCAGCCTCTAGCAAAGCAGGTGAAGGTGAAGGCGAGGGGGCGAAACCCGCGCCCGCCCCGGCGACCGCTAGCGCAGGCGGGGAAAGTGGCGAAGCCGGTGCCGCGAACGCTTATTCGAATGTTGACGCCGCCTCTTGGCTCGGCCTGCGGGTTACGCATTTGAGTGGCTTCTTACTGATCGCGCAAAAATCCTTTGCTGCGGAACAAGCCGATGAAGCCTCAATCCTCATTTCCCAAGGCTTGTTGGAAGTTTATCAGCCAGATGCGGCAGAACTGGATAGCAAAGTCAAAGACTTAAAGCCCGCCTATGACGCCGTCGTCGCCGCGATTGATGGCAAGAAGAGCAAGGCCGAAATCGAAGCCGCCTTTGCCAAAGCCTTTAAAGTGACCCAAGCCGCGCAAACCAGTGCGGCGGCATCTGACAGCGACGTCATCAAAGGCATGCTGGGCATTGCATCGGGCCTCTATAGCGGTGTGGTTCATCCAGACGGCAATGATCCAACCGAGTATCAGCATTCCTATGGCGCTGTGCTCGCTGCCGATCAGGCCTTCAAGGCCGCGCAAAGCAAGCTTGCCGGCAAGGACGAAAAGCGCACCGCGCAATTGGCCAAGGATATCGCCGCGTTGGTGGCTCTTTTCCCCAGCGTGACGATTCCAGACGCGCCAGCGGCCACAGCTACGGTGACGGCGGCGGCTTCGCGTGCCGAATTGGCTTTGTCGGGCATTCGCTAGCCTCTTTTACTTCGGGTTCGGCCTCCCCATATCGGGATGATGCAGAATTTCGCTTTTACTTATCCGCGTGAACCCAGCCTTGATGATCTCTCTCTTCTGGCAGACGAAGCGTTTGCGCGCCTGCCAGAGCCGTTTCGCGTGGCGTGCGGGCGAGTGGTGTTTCGGGTGGCTGAGGGCGCAGACCCTGCCACCTTGCATGGATTAGGGCTGCGCCATCCCTTGCAATTGGCTGGCCTTTATCGCGGTGCCAGTGTGCGCGCAGATTTAGCCAACTCTGGCTTTCTGCCACCGCCTGAAGTCTGGCTCTACCGGGCAGCCATTGTGAATGAATGGCGCGCACGCGGCGATGTGAGCTTGGAAGATATGGTCAGCCACGTGCTGGTGCATGAGATTGGCCATCATATGGGCTTGTCCGATGCGGATATGGAGCGTTTGGAGGCGGAAGCTTAAACTCGGTAGCCTAAACGCCGGGCTGATCTGGCGGGCTTTCTTCCATGGGGGCACCGACCAAGTGCTTGCTGGTGAGGCCATAGACCGCCAATAGGAACAGCACCAAGGCGCACAGCACAAAGGGCGCTTGATGGCTGACCAGCGCATAAAGGCCGGCCCCGAAAATGGGTGCGACCACAAATCCCGCGCCATTTGCGGCCACGACAAGGCCAGCGACGCTGCCTTGGTCATCCTGACTAACCGCCAAGGAAGCGCCACCCGTAAAGCCCGGACGCGCCAGACCAAAGCCCAGCCCCACCAAAGCTTGCGCGACCGATAAAGTCCCAAAACTATCGCCAAAGGCCGTCAAAGCAGCGCCGGAACCGGTGACGATACAGCCCCATACAATCAATCCACGCGGCGATAGACTGAGGCGCGGAATCAAAACCAGTTGCGCGATGATTTGCGCCATGGCCCCCAGCGCCAAGGCGACAGCGGTCAAGGTCGCTCCTTCGCGCGGTGTCACGCCCAGCCGGTCAATGAAATAGAATGAGACTTGCTGAAACATCACCGCCGTCACCGCGGACAAGGCGACCCCAAACATCAACCAAGGCCGCACCGAAGGGTTGAGAGCCAACCGCCACACCGAGGAGGGTGCTGCAGACCTTTTGGCCGATGGCGTGATATCGATGCTCGGCAGGAAAAAGCGTGCCGAAAGTGCACCAATGATCGCCAAGGTGGTGGTGGCAAATAAGGGGGCAAGTAAGCCCATATTCGCAATCATGCCGGCGGCCAAGGCAGGGCCAGCTGCCGAGCCGAAGGCAAAGGCTGAGGTCACGGCTGCAATCTCTCGCGTGCGAATTTCAGGCGTCGTCGTGTCGGCGACATAGGCTTGGGCCGCCGGATTTGTGGCCGAGCCAAAGGCCCCGAAAATCAGGCGCGCCGCGGCCAAACTTAGAAACAGCGTCAGCCAATGAAAATGATCCATCAAGCCAATTGCCGCAATCAAGGTGAAGGAACCGGTTGACAGCGCATAAGCGCTCAGCCCCATCACAATCATCGGCTTGCGGCCTTTGCTGTCACTCAAGCGCCCCCAAACTGGGCTCGTCAGCACCCAAAGGACAGCAGACAAAGTGAAAATGGCTGAGACTGACCAATCCGGCATGCCAGTTTCTCGGGCGATTGGCGGTAGAACCGCAAACAACATTGAATTGCCAATGCCGACAATCGCCAGGCACGCAAACAAAAGCCGATAAGTTTGTTTGGGAACGTGTGGACTGTGACTGTTTTCGGCCATGGGCGAGAGCTCGTCTGGGTTTGAAATTTATCGGATTAGAGCGGGCCAAGGCCACGATTGGTTATAATTCCATGCGACGTTTTTCGACAAAGGCCAAGTAAATTCGGCATTTGATTGATCTTGGAAAGACTTCAAAAACCTTTTTTGCACCGCCTGTTAAGTCTTGTCCTGTAAGGGTAGCGGCAAGCAGTTTGAGTGTCTGGTGCGGCTTAGCACCTTTCGATTACTCCAGAATGGGTTTCGCACTATGTTTCTCGTCGTCGGTCTTCTGATCGTTTTTGGCATGGTCTTTGGTGGGTTTGCGCTCGCAGGCGGCCACTTTGACGTGATTATCCATGCCGCACCTCTCGAATTTATGATGATTTTCGGTGCCGCTATCGGTGCCTTCGTGATTGGCAACTCGATTGAGACCATCAAGGCCACGGGCGCAGGCATTGGCAAGATTGCCGGTGGTCCTAAATGGAAAGCACAAGACTATCAGGATCTGTTGGTCTTGTTATTCGCGCTAACCAAAACGATGAAGGCCAAAGGCGTTGTGGCCTTGGAAGCTCACATCGAGAAGCCAGAAGATAGCGCCATTTTCAAGCGTTATCCCAAGATTTTGAAAGATCACCACGCAACGGACTTCATTTGCGACACTTTGCGCATGATGACGATGAACTTGGATGATCCCCATCAGGTCGAAGCCGCGATGGAAAAGCAGCTGGAAAAGCACCATCACGAAGCGCATGGCGCGTCACACGCCTTGCAATCCATGGCTGACGGTTTGCCGGCTCTTGGGATTGTGGCCGCCGTGTTGGGGATCGTGAAAACCATGGGCGCGATCACCGAGCCTCCCGCCGTCTTGGGTGGGATGATTGGTAAAGCGCTCGTCGGTACCTTCTTGGGCGTGTTCTTGGCGTACGGCATCGTGGGCCCGATGGCGACGCGCTTGGTCCAAGTCTTGGATGAAGAGCATCAATTCTACAAAATCATCATGGATGTTTTGGTCGCCCACTTGCATGGCAATGCCGCCCAGGTATCGGTAGAAATCGGCCGCGGCAGTGTTCCAAGCTCGCTCGCCCCATCGTTTGCGAAGCTGGAAGAAGCTTTGAACAACATGCCTAACGACGCATAAGTGATCAAAAACATCAGGAAAACTAGATTTACTTGCGATGATTTCGGCCTATGTTGTTGGCAGTTAACATCGGCGTTCTAAGCTTAAGCAGTTGATATTGCTTTTAGTTAACAAGGATTTCCACCCGCAGCAGCTATGCCGTTGCGGGTATGCACACGCCTTTGTTACGGCGAAATCGCATAGCAGGCTTAGCAAAAGTTGCTGATGTAACGCTATTGCTTCATGACGAGACACCTTCTAATGAACCCGTCACTGCGCCCGAGACGAGGCGTTCAGGGCAAAGAAGGAATTATACAATGATCGAGCTCAAGAAGCTTTTCGCAGCAGCAGCAGTTGTTGCAGTTCTCGGCGTTTCCGCATGCGGCAAGCCAGCTGAAACCACCAACACCGTTGACGCAGCTGCAACTGAAGCAGCTAACGTTGTTGACGCAGCAGCTACCGAAGCAACCAACGCAGTTGACGCAGCAGCTACCGAAGCAACCAACGCAGTTGACGCAGCAGCTACCGAAGCAACCAACACCGTTGACGCGGCTGCTGGTGCAGCTGTGAACGCAGTCACCGAAGAAAAGAAGTAAGTCACTTACTTTCGCTTGAGCGAAAGTAGATGCGCGAAAGGCCGCCCACTGGGCGGCCTTTTTGCGTTAGGCTTGCCTGAAGCCATGATGCCGATCGAGTAGGGAGAGTCGAAAAGTCGTGATCATCCCTGCCGCGCGCTTACCGCCTGAAGCCGACATTCGTTTCGATGATACAGGCCTGATCATCGGTGAGGCCTTTAACGACAGTTATTTTTCGCGCGACAATGGCCTCGAAGAAACGCGCAAAGTTTTTTTGGAAGGCTGCGGCCTGCCCGAGGCTTGGTTAGGACGGGCAAGCTTTACGATAGCTGAGCTTGGCTTCGGAACTGGGCTGAACGTTCTCGCGACTTGGGACTTATGGTGCAAGCATCGGCAAGCGGGCCAAACCCTTCACTTCATCACCACCGAAGCCTTCCTGATGGTTGCTATGCATGCCGCGAAGGCACACGCGCACTGGCCGGAACTGGCCGAACTATCCCAGCGCTTACTGGCACGCTGGCCTGTGCGGGCTTTTGGCTCTCAACGCATCTGGTTTGCGGAAGATGGCTTCTGCCTGACGATCTTGATCGGACCTGCACTGCGGTGCCTGCAAGCCATGGATTTTAAGGCCGATGCCTGGTTCCTTGATGGGTTTGCGCCCAGCCGGAATGACGACATGTGGTCGCCGGAGCTTTTGCAAGAAGTAGCGCGGTTATGTGCGCCCGGAGCCCGGCTCGCCACTTACTCTGTTGCGGGCGCGGTCCGCCGTGGTCTTGAAACCTGTGGCTTTGCCGTCAGCCGCATGCCGGGCTTTGGCTCCAAGCGTCAAAGATTGGAAGCGGTTTGGCCGGGTGAGCGGGCAGGCGCTCCTGCCAAGCCAGCCTCTGTGTTGCTGATTGGGGGCGGTATTGCTGGGGCAGCGACCGCTCATGCGTTTGCCCGCAGAGGTATTCGGGTTGCGTTATTGGACGGAGACCCTTGCGGCCAGTCCAAGGCTAGCCACAATCCTGCAGCTCTGGTTATGCCCCGCTTAGACCGCGGCGACACACGCGAAGCGCGCTTCTTCCGCGCGGCTTATCTTTCTGCCACCAGCCTCTATCACAGTCTGGGCGACGAGGTTTTCGCGCCGATACAGGTTCAGGAATTACCCGGCGATGACCGCGACAACTTACGGCTCGGCGACTTGGCTGAAAACCCGCCATTGCCACCTGAGCTATTGAGCCAGATCGAAGGCGGTGGGTTGCTGCATCGGACGGGTGGTTTGGTTTATCCAGACCGGCTTTTGCCCCGTCTCACTCAAAATGCGAGGCGTCACCCTGTGACCGCCGTCGCCCTGCGCTTTCTAGACGGCCAATGGCAGGCCCTAAATGACCTTGGTGACATTGTGGCCCAAGCCGAAATTTGTGTGGTTGCCTCGGGGACGCAACTGACCCGTTTTGTGAAACTGGAGACTGAGTTAGATGGGCGTGCCGGCCAGATCAGTCTGGCCCAAATCGACGGCCCCCTGCCCGAAACGGCCTTAGCCGGCGGACCCTATGCAGCGGCGTTTCATGGCCAACTTCTATTCGGCGCGACGTTTGACCCATGGGATCTCGCGCGATCTGACAAGCCAGAGGTCACGGTCTCGGGCCATTCCCAGAACGTCGAAACCTTGTCCGAGATTGCGCCAGAGCTTGCGGCCCGCATTGAGCTCAAAACCGCTTTTGGCCGCGCCAGCGTGCGGGTGGCGGCCAAGGATCGTTTGCCGATTGCCGGGGCGACCCTATCGAAGGCTGGCGAGGATGGTGCTGGCCTGTTTGTTCTGGGTGCGCTTGGCTCACGTGGATTTACCACCGCCCATTGGCTTGCCGAGCATGTCGCGTCTCTTGCTTGTGATGAGCCTAGTCCTCTGGAGCGCGAGGTGGCGGCGGCTGTGTCGCCACAACGCTTTGAGCTGCGCCGCCATAAGGGCCTGACGCAACAACCCCGCCCGGCGGATAAGCCGACAGCGTAATCCGTACTGCCTCGTCGGCAATCTGCTCACGCGCACCTGAATTTTTGGAGGCGGGACTAACCAAAAGCCCGTACCAAATCGTCTGATGTTCGATGTAAGCACTGAGCAGGCGAAAAGCTTCCTTGATCTGTTGCCGATCCAGCAGCCCCACCTCAGCACAGGCCTGAAGGGGCGGCATGCATAATTGTTCAAGCGCGGACCTGATCTGTCGACACATAGAGCGCCGAAACGTCAAAGGAATATTGTTGTGCTCGATCGGCGCACGGATCAGGTCCCGAAAAAGAGCCGATTCACAAAGCGCGTGATAGCGATCTGAAGCTTGCAACAATTGATTGATCGGGTCTCCCGCTTCAATCGGAGGCTTCGCCAGAATCTTGAGTTTCTCTATGCCCCGAGCCAAAACAGCCCGGAATAGGGCATCCTTGGACTCAAAAGCCTTATAAATGGAGGCCGTGGAGATTTCGCTGCGGGCGGCAATCTCACTGACCTTGGCATTCCAGAACCCCAATTCAAAAAAAAGGTCGCCAGCCACATCAAGGATTTGTTGTACCTGTTGGGATTGCATAAATTTTTCCACATGAGGACTATGCGCAATCTCGCACAACCCTTGGTAACTATCAAGGCACCAATCTGTCAATATATAGTTATTTAAAGTTGATATTAGTGAATTGTAATTGGTTGGAAAGAAGTTTCTGCGATTTAGACCTATGACAAATTTGGCATTTCCCCAGAACGAAAAGGACTCCGGCGACGCGGTTGAGGATGTGCTTTTTCTTGATCGCCGCCAAGAAGGCCGCGCCCAAGCCTTTTTGGGGGTCCATTTTTCTGGCTTCAGCCCGCAAGATCTTCTCAGGCGCGTCGACGAAGTTGGGCGTGCCAAGCGTGCCTTCGTCTATCTCTGTACGCCCAATGTGGATCATCTGGTGCGCTTGGACAGAGAGCCGGACTTGCACGCGCTTTATGCGCACGCTTGGGCGTCTGTGAATGATAGCCGCATTCTGGAAACCTTAGCGAATCTCTCTGGTCTATCTTTACCCGCGTGCCCGGGGTCCGACCTAACGCAGGCCCTTTTTGAGACCTGTATCGATCCTGCTGAGACCGTCGTTGTGATCGGGGGCACTCAGGATATGATTGAAAGCGTTCGTGCCCGATATGGCTTAACCGATCTGCGCTGGCATGCGCCCCCTTTCGGCTTGCGCACCAATCCAGAAGCGATGGCGGAGGCAGCAGCCTTCGTGGTAGCTAATCCGGCGCGCTTCACCTTCCTTTGTGTCGGCGCGCCCCAACAAGAAATGCTGGCCTACACCATTGCGAAACAAGGCCAAGCGGTGGGTATTGGCCTCTGCGTCGGGGCCTCCATCGACTTTTTGTCGGGCAATCGCAAGCGCGCGCCGCAATGGATGCAGCAAGCGCGCCTCGAATGGTTGTTCCGCCTGTTGGATGAACCTCAGAAGCTGTGGCGGCGCTATTTGGTTGAGGGACCTAAGATCTTTCGCATTTGGCTGGCTTGGCGCAAGCGCCGCTAAAACTTACAGAAAGCCGTGCTCGCCCATCCAGTCTTGGATCGTTGAAACCGCTTCAGCGACCTTGGCAGGTTGACCCAGATAATAATGCGTCGCGCCATCTATGGCATGAAAGCGCGGGGTGACTTGGGTAAAACCCGCCTTTATCCGCGCCGCATGCGACGGCGTACACGCGTCGTCAGCCAAATTTTCCACCACCAAAGCTGGCACGGTGACATGGGCGGCACAAGCTGGCCCGTCGGCCCGGCTCTCCTCGGACCATTGCGACAGCCAAGACCTCAGACTTGAATAGCGCGCCAGATGGGCGGGGCTCATATTCACCGTCTTTGGATCGCCCATATAGCACCAGTTTGGTCGCCTTTGGTTTGGGTCAATCGCGGGGTCTAGCCAGCGGAGGTCCGCCATGGTGCCGTGCACCACAAAGCAATGCTCGCGATTGACCTCGCCCTGCTTCTGAAAGTCCTCCAGCCTCTGGCGCACATCGGCCGTGATGCGGGCGATGCGGTCGCGTTGGGCCTTTCGAAACATCAGCTGGAAAGCTTCTGAATAGGGTGGCTGATGAGGCGCGTCTGGCGCATAAATATCCAGGCTAGGATCGCGCTTATCCGGATTGAGCTCGTCCAAAATGGCCGGGTCAATCCACTCCGACAAGGTGATCGCGCGGCTGACATGGGCGGCCAATTGCATCACCCCGTCTGCCGGGATCAGGCCTGCACCCAGAATATCGACCGGATCACCCGCAGGCGTGACCTCTATCGTCGGGTTCTCCGCTTGAGCCTGATAAAAGAGCGACAGCGACCCACCCCCTGACCAACCCGCCAGCACCACTTTCTCAAAGCCCAAGACGGTCTTGGCGTGGCGGACATAGCGGCCCAAATCAATCAGCACTTTCTCCATGATCAAGGCGGTATCATTATGGGGATAGCGCGACCCGCATGTCATGACCGGAATGCCCGCATGGGCCAAAGCAATCGGCATGGGCAGATAATTCATCGTGCCCGACGGGTGCATGAACAGCACAATGGTCTTACACGGCGGGCCATCCTTGGGCTTTAAGAACTGCCCTTCACACAAAACCCAGTCCTGATTGCCGCCATAGGTTTCTTTGAAGCCTGACTGGTCTTGAAACATTAAGGTGACCGGCAAACGGTCGATAGGGTAACGGGTCACGATCTCGCCTTTCTTGCAACCAAGGTACGACATAGTCTAACGCCTCGCGGGAAAGACCTCGCAGGCTTTGAGGCTTGCAGGGAGAAGCGCGCACAGGCAAGAACAATCTCATGCAACGCTTTCCTTTTTTCTTCGCGCTAATGGTCGTTCTGGCAGCGGCACTGGTTGGCATCGCGGCCGCGCCCTTGGCGATGCCACAGGGCCAAGCCGTCGATGGGCGGCAGACGAATTTGGGCTGGGTGGTCGAAGGCGCAGAATTGGCGCAAGTTCGACCTGCCCCCGGCTTCCCAATCATGGCTCCACCCGGCCCAAGGGGCGACCTTGAAGGCGTGCGCATGACGGCGACCAGCGCTTTGGCCCCAGACGCCCGCTTTTCCAAAGGCGTCCGCCTCAGCTTTGGTGACGCCTTGGCCACGCATGTCGCAGGCGGTGCCACGACTGTGCGCATGATCGTCAAGTCCACTGCACGTCTGCCCGCCAAATCCATGGCAATTGGCTTTGTCACCGAAGGCCCCGTTAGCTGGAGCGAGCAGGCCATTGGCCCTGCCTTCACCAGCGTGACTTTCACCCTACCCCCTACCAAGGCCAAGCCCCGCGCGCTGGCAATCTGGCCCAGTGTGCAAGGCGGCGAAGGCGGCATCGAAGTCAAGGCCATCATTTTCGCCAAGCCCGACGCGGCCCCCGCACTTCCGAACTAGACCCATCCAGCACGAAAGCTTCCACCACATGAGCCAATCGCCCGCCATTGCTGCTGCCCACCGCGTTCTGGACGTGGAGATGGAGGGTCTGCGCCGCCTGCAAGTCTCCATCGGGACGGAGTTTGCCGCCATCGTTGAGAAGGTCGGCACGATGAAGGGCCGCCTAATCTGTGCGGGCGTCGGCAAGTCTGGCCATGTGGCGCGCAAGATCACCGCGACCTTGGCCTCCACCGGCACGCCCAGCCAATTCATCCACCCGACCGAGGCCAGCCATGGCGATATGGGCATGATTGGCACGGACGATATCTTGCTGATCCTCTCCAAGTCTGGCGAAGTGCCCGAATTGTCGGACATGATCGCCTATGGCAAACGCTTCAAAATCCCCATCATCGCCATGACCGCCAATGCCGACTCGGTGCTGGGCAAGGCCGGCGACTATCTGATGCTCTTGCCAGAGGCACCCGAGGCCTGTGGCGAGACGCGCGCGCCGACCACCTCGACCACCATGCAGATCGCTTATGGCGACGCTTTGGCGGTTGCCCTGCTTGAGCGGCGCGGCTTCACCGCCAGCGACTTCCGCGTCTATCACCCTGGCGGGAAATTAGGCGCGATGCTGAAGTCGGTTGCCGACCTCATGCATAAGGCTGACGAACTGCCCTTGGTGCGCGAGACCACGCCGATGATGGAAGCCCTCCTGATCATGACCGCCAAGCGCTTTGGCTGCACGGGTGTCATCGACGCCCAAGACCGCTTGATCGGCATCGTCACCGATGGCGACGTGCGCCGCAAAGCCGGGGCCGACTTCGCCCACTTGAAAGTCGGCGACGTCATGACCGCCAGCCCCATGGTCGTCAGCCCACATGCCCTCGCCGCCGAAGCCCTCGCCGAACTCAACCAATCCGGCCGCTCGGTCGTGTTTGCGGTTGATGATCAAGAGAAGCCCGTTGGAATCTTGCATTTGCATGATTTGTTGCGGGCGGGGGTGATGTAGGGGGGGAAATAAGTGAACTTCGAAGCTGTGCATATGCGGGAAACGTCCTTATTGACCCGGCTTTGAATCCGCGTAAACTTCTGAGCTTGGAGAGAGTATAGAGGTGGAAGCAGCGCTCCGAGGCCTTTTAGCTTTGATTTTGGCGACAAGCTCTGCAACCTTGGCATTTGCACGGGGTGCCGATTCAGATGAGCCACCAAAGCCCACCGAGGCAGTGCTCGTGCTAGCGATGGATGTCCCTATTTCTAGTGGCGGGTTCCGGCTACGCCGAGTTGACTTAAGCGTTCCGGCGTTTGCTAAAGATGGCGTGTCGTTCGAATATGATGGACTGTTTGCTTCGGGAAGCCGAAAGGCACTCCGCGCAAGTGATCGATCTCCCGTCTATTTCCTAGTGCGAACTATTCCAACCGGAACGTACGTGGCGACCTATCAGCATTTCAACGATACAAATGTAGTTTCCCACATAAAGACATGGCGCTGCACGTCCGAACAGGCAGCGGTCATCGAAGTAATTGCCGGAAAAGTAAATGTGGTGCGGTCAAACGATATCTTTCCCCCGGACATACTGGGGCGGCTCAATTCCAACATTTCAAATGCGATTGTATTGAGCAGTCTTGAAGCTGTCGCGGTGGAACATCCAAATCTGGCGGGAGTGCCAGCGCTGCTTTTTCCAACTGCGACTGTAAATTGGCGTACCAAATCGCGCCACTCAAGCCTCGAAGGCTGCGAGAATGGCGAGCAACTTCGAATCTTACGTAAAGTCCCACCTCCGAAGTAGTTTGGAGCTCTTGCAATCCCAATTACTAAACGCCGCGGGAAAGACTAACCACCCAGAGCATCGCTACAAGTTCGCAGTTTTGAAGGCGCAAGCCAGTTCAGTGAGAGCCGTCTCCACTCACTGCCTAGGCAAATTGATAGGTGCAGGTGTCTCGTCAAACACTTTGATTCTTCGGTAGGTCAGAATATTGTCTTTCAGATCAACCACTTCAAACTCGGCCCCTTTAACCGATAACCTTGCGGGCAGGTTGGTAGGAATCGGAACTGACGGGAAGTCCAACGGATTTTCGAAGACGCCCTCGACATAAGTTAATTGGAGTGCGGGCACGCCGTCTTGGCTAATAAATTTCACCGCCAACTCTATGGAAGGTGGGGTTTCAAAGCTAACCATGCTGTAACTGACTGTAGGCTCAATTTTAGCGGTAAATTGAATGGGATTCCCGCTAAAATCACTGATGCCTACCCAGGCAATGCTTTCCATCCGACCGTCAGAGTTAGCATCTTGAAGGCAACTGCGACCACGCCCAACCGCGCCTATAGAATTCTTACCGCTGTACGTAAGCTCGTAGGTACAGAAGATACGACCGCGAGCGGGCCCCGCGGCAAAGAGAAGGTTGTCGCTAGATACAGCCCACGTTTTTGAGCCACGGACAACCTGGATCGACCTATCTAGACGAATAAATGGCCCGTGCTGAACTCGTTGGCGCAGCAATATTGGATTGTCTGAAGTTGTCTTGATTATGCTATCAACAACATAAGGTTCAGGGCTGATTAATGGATAGATCCAGCGATCGCCAGTCCACGCACCGCAGATTACAGTCGCCGCCAACAGAGAGCTGATTGATATCCACTTCACTACAAAACTCCACTTTGATGTGCCGGTTGCGAATGTGTCAGCGACATCAGACAACCAAAATCTAGTTCGAGGACTCTTCACCTCTAAAAAGAGATACATTCCAGTCTTGGAAAGCTCAAAGGTCAAGCGAAAGCTGATGTGGCCATCGTCGGAGTTCAGCACTTCGTTTTGGAACGGTTCAAGGGTTCGCTCTGCTTCCCTTGAAGCCGCCCGACAATTCTTTTTGCGCAAGCTGGGGAGTCAAGGGGTGTAATCGGCTCCGCCGACGCGCCATCGGCGCGCCCCTTGACACCCCAGCTTGCGCGCGCACACTCGAATACGGCCTTTGCGTAGGCACAGCCTGCGGCAAAGGCGTGTGTGGACGCCCTGGTTTTTGCAAGTGCTTTTTCAGTT
>NZ_JBMLTR010000055.1:0-3254 GCF_049239865.1 Aquidulcibacter sp. | reverse complement strand
TTGAAACCGTCATTGACGGGCGGGCTTGGACGCAACCGACTTTTGCCTATCAGGCTAAATGCCTAGTTTGGCTCAAAGATCATGCAAAGTCCTTGTCGGCGAACGACGCTGCGGCTTGCCGCGCGATCCTTGCAGGCACAGGATGCGAAGCGCTGTTCGATGCTAATTAAGAATATGTTTGGGGGAGACTGACGTCATGCTGAAGAAAATCCTGTTGGGTGGCTTAGTTGCCGTCGTAGGTTTGGGCGCGCTGGCCTATGTGAAGCGGGTAGACATTGTTCTGGCTTTAGCCGCTTCCCAAAAGCGCTCTGATATTCCCGAAAACAAGCCCATCGCTTGGATGCAGGGGCCTGCGGCAGCAGAAGCCACTGCGGGCGACCGCCCGCCCAATATCATTTTCATTCTCGCCGATGATTTGGGCTACAATGACATCTCCACCTTCGGCGGCGGTCTTGGTAATGGCAAAATCAAAACCCCCAATATCGACGCTTTAGCTTCCTCGGGTGTTGCATTCCGTCAGGCCTATTCGGGTACCGCAAGCTGTGCGCCATCGCGCGCCATGATCATGACCGGTCGCTATCCAACCCGCACGGGCTTTGAATTCACCCCGACGCCAGACGGCATGGGCCGGGTGGTGAAAATGGTAGCGGACTCCATGCGTGGTCAAAGCGGCATGCCGCCCGCCATCTATCATGCCGACCGTGTGGCCGAGATGCCCAAGTACGACAAGCAAGGCCTGCCCGGATCAGAAGTCACCATCGCCGAAGTTTTGAAGACGCGCGGCTATCACACGGTCCATATCGGCAAGTGGCACACAGGCCTTGGCCCAGAGTTTGGGGCAAATGCCCAAGGCTTTGACGAAAGCCTCTTGATGGCGAGCGGTCTGCATTTGCCCGAAGATGATCCAAATGCGGTCAATGCCAAGCTGGATTTTGACCCGATCGATAAGTTCCTCTGGGCTCGGATGGAATATGCGGCCTCTTACAATGATGGGGAATGGTTCAAGCCACGCGGCTATCTCGCTGATTATTGGACTGATGAGGCCATACAAGTCATCAAGGCCAATAAGAACCGGCCTTTCTTTATCAATTTGTCTCACTGGACCGTTCACACGCCCCTGCAAGCCACCAAGTCTGACTATGATGCGGTAGGGCCGATGAGCTCAGAGCGCGAACGGGTCTATGCGGCAATGATCACGGCACTTGACCGCAGTGTAGGCCGGATCGTTGCGACCTTGAAAGAACAGGGCATGGCCGACAATACCTTGATCGTATTTTCAAGCGACAATGGCGGGCCGGGCTATATTGGCTTGCCAGAGATCAACAAGCCTTACCGCGGCTGGAAACTCTCTTTGTTTGAAGGGGGCATTCGCGTGCCCATGTTCATGTCTTGGCCGGGCAAAATTCCAGCGGGCACACAAGTCCAAGCCCCTGTTGCTCACATTGATCTGATGCCAACATTGGCAGCAGCAGCAGGCGCTGCACTGCCCAAGGGCGTCGCGATTGATGGCGTCAACATTTTGCCGAACGCGGAAGGCAAGGCGGGAAATACACGTCCGCATGACACCATCTTCTGGCAAAGCGACGGCTACCGGGTTGTGCGCCACTTGGATTGGAAGTTGCAAGTGATCGAAAAGCCAAGTGCTGTTTATCTCTATGATCTCGCCACAGACCCAACAGAGAAAACCAATCTGGCTGCGGCCCGGCCAGAAATAGTCGCGCAATTGCGAAAGCTGTTGGACGATCATAAGGCCAGTGGTCGTAAGCCGCTTTATCCCGCCACGCTGGAAGGTCCGATCGCGATTGATCGGGCTTTAGGCACCAAGGCAACCAAAGACGACGTCATCGCTTATTGGCCGAATTAGCATTGGACAGAGGCGTGAAACCATTCTCCATCCACATCCCCCAATCCAAGCTCGATGATGTCCGTCAACGAGTTGAGGCCTTTCGCTGGCCCGACGTGCCAGCCGATGAAGGGGCGGAGGATTGGTCACGCGGAGCTTCCACCACCTGGCTAAGAGGGCTGCAGGACTATTGGCTCAATTCCTATGACTGGCGAGCGGTGGAGGCAGAGCTCAATCGCTTGCCGCAGTTTCAGGTCACGATTGACGGGCAAGACATCCACTTCCTGCACATTGTGGGGGAAGCGGGCGGCAAGCGGCCCCTCTTGCTGAGCCATGGCTGGCCGGGGTCACCGTTTGAGTTTCATAAAGTCATCGGCCCACTGGCTTTTCCATCCCAGCATGGCGGCAAGGCAGAAGATGCCTTTGACCTGATCATCCCCAGTCTGCCGGGCTATGGCTTTTCAGGCCGTCCCGCGCGCCCCATCGGCCCCCGCACGACGGCGGGCCTATTCCGCAAGCTGATGGTCGATGTTTTGGGATATGCTAACTTCATCGCTCAAGGTGGGGATTGGGGGTCTGTGGTCACGTCTTGGCTGGGACTTGACCATGCCGATGTGGTGTCTGGTATCCACCTCAATATGATGGGCCTGCGCCCAGATCTCTCGACGCTGAGCACGCCCGAGCGCGGCGCTTGGGCGCAGAAGTCTCAGGCTATGATGCAAATGGGCGGCGCCTATTTTCAGCTACAAACCACGCGCCCACAATTGCTGGCCATGGCGGTGAGCGACTCCCCATTTGGACAGGCGGCTTGGATCGTCGAGAAGTTTCAAAACTGGAGCGACCCGTCGCAGGGCAATCTCGACAAGATTTTTGGCAAACAGGACCTTTTGACCAACATCATGCACTATGTGCTGACCGATCGCTTCGCGACGTCGGTTTGGTTCTATCGTGGGGTGTTGGAAGAGGGCAGTGGCTATTTCCTCCAGCCCGGGCAACGCATTGAGGTGCCGACAGGCTTTGCCAATTTCCCGGGTGATAGCATCTTCCCCAATCCGCCCCGGGACTGGGTGGAGCTCGGCTATAATCTCCAACAATGGACGGATATGCCTCATGGTGGGCATTTCGCAGCCTTGGAAGCGCCAGACCTGTTCGTGCAGGATTTAACCAGCTTTGGGCGGCGTTTCGCCAGCTAAGGGCAGGTCCGCTAAAGAGCGGCCAATGCGATAGAAGCGGTCGGCGCGATGGGCTCGCAGTCCCGCTGCGTCCAGCGCGTCGAGCTTGTAGAGCTCTTTTTCAACCCCATCGCCCACGGCCTTCATCGCATTGGCGCGTGCGCGATGCGCGCCGCCCAAAGGTTCTGGGATGATGCCATCAATGACGCCAAAGCCTAATAGGTCTTGGGCCGTGATCT
>NZ_JBMLTR010000054.1:0-2669 GCF_049239865.1 Aquidulcibacter sp. | reverse complement strand
GCAAGTTGGATTGGTTGGTTGGTACCATCTATTCCAAAGAAACCATCAACTCGACCGTTCGCTTCCGCACTGGCACCGATTACCAAGCCTATATCGGCGGTCTTTTGGGCCCAGCTTTGGCTTTGGCCAACCCAGCTCTGGCTGTGAACCCCTTGAGCCCAACCGTCACCAACACCCAATTGGCTGGTGTGGTTTCGACCTGGCAGTCCATCTTAGGCGTGACGCCAGCTAACATCGGTACTTTGGCAGCTGGTGGTGGTCAGTTTGACGATTACGAGCAAAATGCTGAGTCCGTCGCGTTGTTCACGCACAATATCTACCAGTTCAACGACGACTTCAGCGTGACCTTGGGTCTGCGTTACACCTCGGAAGAAAAGAAGTTCCAAGGCAGCTATCGCACGCAGGGCAACACGGCTTGTACCGCGATTGAGAACCGCTTGGGTCTCGATGCGGCACGCAACGCAGGCTCGTTGGCGGCTGTTGTCGGCGCAATCTGCGCACCTTGGATGCGCTCTGGCCTCGACGGCATGGATCACCGCCAAGAAAAGTCCGAAAAAGAATGGTCGGGCATCTTCTCGGCAGCTTACCGGTTCGCGCCAAACATCAATACTTATGCCTCCTACTCGCGTGGCTATAAGGCTGGTGGCTTTAACTTGGACCGCGCGTTCTCTGACCTGCAGAACAATGTGGTTACCTCCATCATCTCGCCAGGCGTGGGTAACCGCACCGTGCGTCAGCCAAACACCTCGTTTGCGCCTGAAACCGTTGATGCTTACGAAGTCGGTTTGAAGACCCAGTGGTTCAACCGCGCTTTGACTGCAAACTTTGCGGCTTACCATCAGACCTTTGAGAACTTCCAGCTAAATACCTTCACCGGTATCTCGTTCGTTGTGACCTCGGTTCCTGAAGTGGTGTCGCAAGGGGTAGAGTTTGACTATGTCCTGCGGACGCCAATCGAAGGCCTGTCCATCACCGGTGGTGCAGCTTACTCGTTCACCGAATATACCAAGAATTTGGGTTCGGCATCGCAAGCCAACACCTTCCTTGGTCAAAACCCCAACCTTTATTGGTTGCCCGGTGGTCAGCTGACCAGCTCGCCAGTTTGGACCTATGGTTCGGCGTTCAATTACGAGCGTTCGGTTCTGTCTGATACAGCCAAATTGAAAGCCTATACTGACTTCCGTACCATCACAGACACCATCACGGGCTCGAACTTGGACCCACGTAAGACCCAGCCAGGCTACACGTTGATCAATGCTCGCTTAGCATTGAGCACGGCAGACGATCGCTGGACGGTTGAATTGTGGGGCCGGAACTTGACCGATGAGCGTTATGCGCAAATCACCTTTGACTCGCCGCTGCAAGGCGATGCGCCAGCGCTGACCAACCAGCCAGCTTTGGGTGGCTTCGCACCACGCGTTGTCAACAGCCAGATCAATGCGTTCGTGGGTGAACCACGCACCTATGGCATGACCTTACGTTGGAACTACTAAGCTCTATCGATTTGATCGGACGAGCTGAGGGGCGTGGCGTAAGCCGCGCCCCTTTTGCGTGGGGGAAATCGTCTCAGGGAAATCGTGTTGAGATGAAACCGATCGACTTATCGCTGCGTATAGGCCCACATGACCCAACTTAAGCCCTTCTCCGCCCTCGTCACTTTGTCCCTCTTGGCCCTTGCTGGTTGTGGGACACAATCTCCCGCCCAAGCGGATGTTGTTGCGCCGAAAGTGTCAGCGACCTCTGCGCCGGTCCCCAGCAATCTGGCTACCGCGATTTTTGCCGGTGGCTGCTTCTGGTGCATGGAAAAGCCGTTTGACGAGATCCCGGGCGTGGTTGCAACCACATCTGGCTATACCGGCGGCACATTGGCCAATCCTACTTATGAGCAAGTGGGGCGGGGTGGCACAGGCCATTTTGAAGCGGTGAAAGTCACTTATGATGCCACCAAGGTGAGTTATCAAAAGCTTCTCGATACCTATTGGCTGCAAGTCGATCCGTTCGATACGTTTGGCCAATTCTGTGACAAAGGCGAAACCTATCTACCCGCTATCTTCTACGCCAATGACGCTGAGAAGAAGGCGGCAGAAGCGGCGCGAGAAGTTCTCTATGCGCGCTTTAAAAAGCCAATTGTTGTGCAAATCCTGCCCGCCAAAGCATTCTACGATGCCGAAGGCTATCATCAGGATTATTATCAGAAAAACCCGCTGCGCTATGCCTATTACCGCAATGGCTGTGGGCGCGATGCCCGTTTGCGCGCCGTTTGGGGCCAATAGCGATTTAAAAAGCGGCAATCTGTCACAAATACTGCCAACCCCATTTACAAATCGGACCACCGCGGGCTAACGTAAGGGCAAGTCGGGTCTTTGGCTCGGCTTTGGTGTCCGGAATGGTTCATTGTGCTTTTCGTAAGCGCTGAATTGGACCGGCGCTCCCTGAGCATCGCCTTGCGGTGGAGCCATTGGCTCCACCGCTTTTTTCTTTTTAGGGCTTCAAACTCTTTTTTTGGACATATCTTGAGGCCTGAAATGCAGACAGGTCGAACGAGTACTCCGTTTAAATTATCACGACGTAGACTCAGGCCGTCTAAAGTCGGAATGGCTGGTGCGCCGCTGCCTAAAGTCTAAACAAAGTGTAACATTGTTGCCACTGTGCGAACAGCTTGGCACATT
>NZ_JBMLTR010000053.1:0-7097 GCF_049239865.1 Aquidulcibacter sp. | reverse complement strand
TATTGCCTGATCGCCCATCTCGAGCGCACCTATGGCGTCCATTACGCCCTTGGTGGCACTGGGGCTCTGGTGAAGGGCATGGTCGATCTGATCGAGGGCCATGGCAATCAACTCATTTATAATGCCGAGATCGACGAGATTTTGACAGAGGAAGGTCGGGCTGCAGGGGTGCGTCTGGCCAATGGTGAAATCGTCCATGCTGATTTGGTTGTCTCGAACGCGGATTTGGGCTGGACCTATACCAAGCTGCTGCGCAATCAGCCGCGCAAAGTTTGGACGGATGAAAAGATCGCGCGCGCCGATTATTCCATGAGCTTGTTTGTCTGGTATTTTGGCACCAATCGGAAGTTTGACGATTGCTATCAACACACCATGGTGCTCGGGCCACGCTATCAGGAATTGCTGACCGATATCTTCACCAAAAAGACATTGGCGGACGACTTCAGCCTGTATCTGCATCGCCCGACGGCAAACGACCCGAGCCTTGCGCCGGAAGGCTGCGATGCCTTTTACGTCTTGGCCCCCGTGCCGCATTTGGGCAGCGGGGTTGATTGGGCAAGCATGGCAGAGCCATATCGCAAAAAGATCGAACAGCGTTTGGCCGATACGGTTCTGCCCGGCCTGTCTGAAGCGATTGTATCGTCCCATATGCTGACCCCGCAAGACTTTCAGGATCGCCTGCTCTCCACCCATGGCGCAGCCTTTGGTATGGAGCCTAAGTTGTTCCAAAGTGCGTGGTTCCGGCCGCATAACATCAGTTCGGATGTGCCGGGCCTCTATTTTGTGGGGGCAGGCACACATCCCGGTGCTGGGCTGCCAGGGGTTGTCTCTTCGGCGAAGGTCATTGATCGGTTGATCCCGCCAGCCAGTGCTTGGGCTGGGAAGGTCAAAACCGCTTAAGCCTTGTCCAAGTCTGCTTGTAGACGGGCGGCGGCTAGCCGTCCCGAAAGCGCGGCCATCGGAATGCCGGGGCCCGGGTGGGCAGAGCCGCCAGCCAGATAGAGCCCCTTAATGCCGCTGCGTGCGCCGGGCCTTTGAAAGCTGGCCATCGGCCCATGATTGGCGCGGCCATAGAGCGCGCCGCCGCTGGCTGGGAAGAGTGCATTGAATCCATGGGGCGTGGTGATCTGCTCGTGCTCAAGAGAAAGGGTCAGCCCACAGCTTGTCATCATCGCCCAAGCGCTTTCTTTCGCTTTTGTTTGGGCGTCTTGGCCATAGTCCACAGTGTCGCCATTGGCAGGCGCATTCATCAGGATCAACAAGCGCTCTGGCTTGTCAGGCGGCGCACAAGCATCATCGCGGTCTTGCGCGCAAATATAAATTGTCGGGGCTTGTGGCGGTCGCTGGCGGGTGAAAACATCTTGAAACTCAGCCTTGTAATCGTCGGAAAACAAAACACTATGATGGGCGAGTGCCAAGCCGCTGGTGGTGGCGGTCGCGCACCAAGTTATCGCAGATTGTGAGCGTTGCGGCAGGGCGACGGGCCTTGCCGCGGGAATCACATCTGGACCCAGAAGGCCGCTGCCAAGCGCTGAAATGTCGCCATTGAACACAATGGCGTCGGCTGGCATTGCCGCTCCGCCCTTTAGAACAAGGCCGCTGACGCGCTTGTCGCGTGTCTCGATACGTTCCACATTGGCGTTGAAATGGAAGGTCACGCCTTGGCTGATCGCAAGGGCTTTCAGGGCTGCCGCGACCTTCGCCATGCCGCCCTGCACCCGCCAGACGCCCTCTTGCTCAACATGGCTTACCAGCATCAAAGTCGCTGGAGCCGCAAAAGGCGAGGAGCCGCAATAAGTCGCGTAGCGGCCAAATAATTGCTTCAAGCGTGGGTCTTTGAAATAAGCGCCCAAGGCCCCCCACATCGTCTGATGCGGGGCCGTCTCCCACATTGCGCCTAATCGGTTCAAGCCAACCCGAGCCACAAGCTCAATCGGGTTCGGTCTTTGACTGGCGATAAAGGGCCCCCGTAAGGTCTCATAGATGGCGGCACTTCGCTTGCAGAAAGCCAAATAGCCCGCAGCATCCTTGGACCCAGCAAATTCGCGAATGGCCTCGGCGGACTCATCGCGATCTGCAAACAGGTCCAGATCGCCGCCTTGGGTCCAAGCATGGCGGGCGAGGATGGTTGCGGGCAAAAGGGTCAGATGATCCTCGAGAGACAGGCCCGCATCTTCAAACAAGCCGTCAAACACCCATTTCATGGTGAAGACGGTCGGGCCACCATCCATAGCGGTATCGCCGACCGGTACTTGGCGCATCTTGCCACCCACATCGGCAGAGCGCTCAACGACGTCGACTTGATGGCCTTGGCGGGCAAGGTCGATGGCCGCCGCAAGGCCGCCCATGCCCGCGCCAATGACGAGGATCTTCTTTGCCTTCACGAAGCGGCGCCTGCGGTTTGGCTCGCACGGGCGCGCAAGCTCAATCGTATTTGGCGATGGTGGTAAAGGATGATCGCAAGCCCGGTCACCAAGGGGATGGCCCAAAGGCCCGGATGCAAGGCCATGGAAGGCATCAATCGAACCGCGCCAAAGGCGGAGAACGCGGTGTAGACCGAGATCCCGGCCCCCACGATGGCTTTCACATGCTCCATCAAATAGACTTTCGGACCGGGCGCGGGGTTCAGCATGAAGAAGAGGTTGGTGCCCGCCGTCGCGAAGCCGACCATGGACATGCCCACCATCAGATACTGACCAATCAGAACGCCCTCGATTGCGCAGGCCAAGGAAGCGGCAATTAAAATGGGTTGCAGCGCAAGGTTCAGGCCGCGGCGGTTGGCGGCATGATTGGCCTTGTTCTTGATCGTCTCGAGGCCGTACCAAGCCAAGTTGATCGTCAAGATCGCCAGATAAAACATCATGATGCCAAAGATACCGCGCACAAAGACGGCGTCCTTTAAATGCGGATGCGTTCCCAAGGGATCAATCAACGTACAAATGCTCAGCAGTAGGGCAACACAGCCCGCAGCCAAAATAGACCGTGCAAAAACTTTACCCCACAGCCGGTGATTGCGGTTACCCTTCTTGCCTAAAACAGGGACCCAGAAGCTGACCAGCCCCACCGCCCCAAACGCGATATGGATGGCAACCAACGTGTGAAACAAGGTAAGCATCACTGTCTATCCAGTCGAAAGCGTCTAGCGGGCTGGACATAGTGACGCGTCAAGCGTTAGGCTTCAAGGGGTTGGGCGCGGCTTTTTGCGGAGCGATCAGGATGAGTGGGCTGAGGTAGACTGGTGGCGGCGGACGGACTTCACGCTCAAGGCGCGGCCTATAAGCCTCCTCGGCCAGCACCCATGGGGCCTCTGGCCAGTTTGGTTAGGGTTATCCGACAAGGCGATGGCGATTTATTGAGCCTGATGCCAGCCGATGCCTATCTTTTGCCGATGGGGCCATTGGGCTATTCGCGCCGCTCGATCCAAATTGTGAATGACCCAGCTTTGACCAAGCCCATCTTGGCCGATCCTGAAGATATCTTCCCGAAGAATGATTTGATGGTTGGTGCCCTGACGCCCTTGGTTGGCGACAGCATGTTTGTGTCCAGTGGCTCGTTATGGCGTCAGCAAAGGCGGATGATTGATCCGGCCTTTTCTCATATTCGCTTGGCTAAGGCCTTTCCGTCGATGGTCGGTGCGCTGGATGATTTTGAGGTGCGTCTGCAGGCTGCTGCGGGCTCGGGCCAAGAAATGTCGCTGGACCTCGCCATGGGGCAATTGACCGCCGACATCATTTGCCGAACCGTCTTCTCGGCCTCACTGGCGAATGATACGGCGCGCGACGTGTTTGAGTCCTTCGCCTTCTTTGAGCGCAGCGTCGCGCATGTTGAGTTGGTGCGCTTGATCTTTGGCAAGCCGTTTGACGATATCCCCCAGCGCGCCGATGTCTTGGAGGCATGTGCCCGCATCCGTGGGCATATCGGTCGCCTCCTCGACACGCATTTAGAGGCGGGCGCGCAATTTGATGACATTGCTGCAGCGGTGATTGCCGCACGCGATCTAGAGACCGACACACGCTTTACCCGCGAAGAATTGATCGACCAATTGGGCGTGTTTTTCTTGGCCGGCCATGAAACCACCGCCAGCGCGCTCACTTGGGCTTTCTTCATTGCCGCGATGCAGCCCGCAGTCGCGGATAAGGTGCAGGCTGAAGCGGTCGCCGTTGCGGGTTCTGGCCCGATAGAGTTCGACCATGTGAAGCGGCTGACCTATGCGCGTAACGTGTTCAAGGAGGCCTTACGGCTTTATCCGCCCATCACCTTTATTCCGCGCGTTGCGGCCCGCGCGACGATGATTGGCTCGAAGAAGATTAAGCGCGGCACGATGGTGATGATTGCGCCTTGGGCCGTGCATCGCCATCAATCGCTCTGGCCAAGCCCAGATGTATTCGATCCTGACCGCTTCTTGCCAGAGCGAGAGCATGAAATTTTGCCCGGTTCCTATATCCCGTTTGGCGCGGGCCCCCGCGTCTGCGTCGGGGCGGCTTTCGCGACAACGGAAGCGACCTTGATCCTTGCGCGCATTTTGAGAACCTATCGGATTGAGGTGCAACAGCCAGAGCTAGTGAGACCAGTCGCCCGGCTGACCACGCGGCCCGCACAAGAAGTCATGATGAAGGTCTCCTTGCGTACATGAGCCAAACCGTTCTGATCACCATTGGTCGTCTACCTAAAGCCTTGGACTTTGCCCGGTCTTTTAAGGCAGCGGGGTGGCGCGTTTTGGTGGCAGAGCCGTTCAAGTCTCATTTGACCGGCGCGTCCAATTGTGTCGATCGGTCCTTTCAAGTGCCGCCACCCTCAAAGGGCAAAGAGGCCTATCTGGCCGCGCTCCTGCGCCTGATAGAGGCGGAGGGGGTAGATCTCGTCCTGCCGTTGTCAGAGGAAACCATGCATGTGGCCCATTCGGCTGGCCGCTTGCCAGCCCGAACCCGCCTCTATGCTCCACCGGTCGACCGGCTCTTGGCACTGCATGACAAAGCCCGCTTTCCAGCTCTCGCCCAAGCGCATAGCCTGACTGTCCCCGAAACAGCCTTGATCGAAAGCCCGGAAGCACAAGCAATTGCCGAGCATCAGGACTTTGTTGTGAAGCCGATCTTTTCCTGTTCGGGCCGGGCGGTCAGCCTGCATACAGCTGGCACATCCCTGATTGGTATCGCCGCCAATCTGACCGAGCCTGCTGTCGTGCAAGTCCAAGTCAAGGGCAAACAATATAGCACCTTCGCCATGGCCCAAGACGGCAAAGTCCTGATCAATGTCACCTATCAGGGGGCGGTGATGACGGGCAGTGTGGCCGTTGCCTTTGAACGAGTCGAGATTTCCGCGATCCAAGCATGGGTCGAGACATTTGTGTCGCGAGAGAACCATAGCGGCTTCATCTCGTTTGACTTTTTTGTCGATGAAGCGGGGATAGCTTCAGCGATTGAATGTAATCCGCGCGTCACCAGTGGTGTGCATTTCATCGAGACGGATGATCTCGCCCCTGCAATCCTAAATCCAGGTGCCCAGCCGATCCGCTTCAAACAGACCAAGCTGATGCAGCAATTCTACCCGACGCTCACCGAAGTTCAGGCCGCCATGTTCAAAGGTCCGCATTATTGGGACCGGTTGAAAGTGCTGCGGACCGCGCAAGACGTCACCTGGGATGCCCGCGACCCGATGCCCTTTATCACCATGCCGATCACCGCCTTTTCGATCATCGCCATGTCGATGCGACAACAACAAACCTTTGGCCAAGTGTCTACTCAGGACATTTCTTGGTTCGAGGGCGAACGACTGGAGGACTTCTAATGGTTGCTTGCCTAGATTTTAAGTCCATGATTAGCTGCAGAGAGCAGGTCTTGAACCTTAAACCGAAGATTGGATGGGCATGCTGAGTTTCGCAGCCGACAGTTTGGACTTGGCCGAGCCTGAGGTTCGTCCGCTCCCCTATGCCACCCCATCCGACCGCGCCGCCTGTCGGGACCTGATTAAAACGGGCTCGCACTCTTTCTATTCTGCGTCGCTATTGCTGCCGGAGGCCTTAAGGGAAGCAGCTTATGCGCTTTATGGCTTTTGTCGTTTGTCGGATGATGCGGTCGATGTCGAAAATGGCCAAGGCGATGCGATTGCGCGCCTGCGGGTCCGCCTTGATGGCATCTATTCTGGACGTCCGCAGACCGAAGCGGCGGATCGCTGTTTGGCCGATGTTGTCCGCGCCTATGGTATTCCTCGCGCTGTGTTTGACGCTTTGTTGGAAGGCTTTGAATGGGATGTCGCTGCGCGCACCTATGAAACCTTGGCTGATGTGGAAGAGTATGGCGAGCGGGTTGCGGGTTCGGTCGGCGCCATGATGGCAGCTTTGATGGGTGTGCGCGATGCGGCAATGGTGGAGCGTGCCTGTGATCTTGGTGTCGCGATGCAATTGACCAATATTGGGCGCGACATTGGCGAAGATGCCCGTCAGGGCAGGCTTTATGTCCCGCGGGCTTGGTTGCGCGAAGAAGGCATTGACCCAGAAGTCTGGCTTGCTAACCCAGAGTTCTCACCCGCGATTGCCCGCTTAACTGAGCGCCTTTTGTCCCGCGCAGAAGAGCTTTATCGCCGAGCGGACCAAGCCATTGCACGCCTGCCGGCAACGGTCCGTCCTGCCATCTTTGCGGCTCGCCTCCTCTATGCCGAAATCGGTAAGGTCATTCGGGCGCAGGGCCTTGATTCCATTTCCAAGCGCGCCAGCACCACAGCCGCCCGCAAGGCTTGGCTGGTTGGGTCGGCGATGCAGCGCGCTGCGCGTCCTGCACCGAAAGGTGAATTGGCAATCGCGCGCGGGGTAAATCGGCCTTTGGTGGCAGCCATCGTTCAATCCCCTCCGGGCTTTGGACCAGCCAACAAGCGTGGGCACAGCGTGAAAGATGACCTTAATTGGGTCATGGATCTATTCTCAGACCTTGAAATGCGGGATCGAACAGGGAGTCGAAGCCGATGACATTCAGTCCAATGTTCCTCATGGAGATTTTGTTCGGCGTTGCGATTTTAGGCTTTGCTCTTTGGCAGGTGATCTCGCTATCTCCGAAAAGGATCGCAGCAGAAGAGGCAAAGAAGCAGGCCGAACAGGAAAAAGCGTC
>NZ_JBMLTR010000052.1:0-2204 GCF_049239865.1 Aquidulcibacter sp. | reverse complement strand
GATGTAGGAGCGACTGACACATGTTCGGCAGAGAATGGAATGATGGCACCTCGATTGGCTTTCTTTTTGCCCTCATTCTGGGGGTCTGGGCGGTCATCAATATCCTCCAGAATGATCGTACGGGGCCGTTTGGCAAAGCCGTCTGGTCTGTTGTTGTGATGTTTGTGCCCTTTCTGGGCTTTGTTGCCTGGTTCTTCATTGGTCCGAAAGCAACAAAGAAGCGGATCGGCTGAGCCATCGCGCCAGAAAGGCGATCTTGGTTGCTGCAAATGTGACCGGGTGCCATAGAAACGCCATCCGACGCAGCCTATGGTCTGCGAATTCACCGGGGCGGCGTTCATGCAAGTCTATCTGCCCATTGCGGAAATGGCAGTAAGCCCGTGGCTCATGGCCACTTTGGGGCTGGTGGTTGGCTGCTTGTCTGGCATCTTCGGGGTTGGCGGTGGCTTTCTGATGACACCGCTTTTGATGCTGATGGGTATTCCAGCACCGGTTGCCGTGGCCGCTGGGGCCAATTTGGCGGCCGCTTCGTCTATGTCATCGGTCCTAGGCCAGTTTGAGCGGCGCGGTGTTGATTTGCGTATGGGCCTTGTGATCTCCATTGGCGGGATCATTGGCGTGGGCATTGGTTCGCTTTTGTTCAGTTGGCTGAAGTCGCAAGGTGCGGCAGAGGCCACGGTGCGCATCGCTTACACGATCCTGCTTGGTTCTCTTGGCACCAGCCTCGTGTGGGAGAGCTTGCGTGCAATCGCCAAGACCCGCGCGGGCGGGCCAGCGCCCAGTTTTCGAAGGTCGCCTACTGATTTCGCCCATCGCTTGCCGTTTAAGGTTCGGTTCCCGCGCTCCAAGCTGGTGATCAGCATCATCCCACCATTAGGGATTGGCATTGGCGTCGGCATTTTGTCGGCCATTATGGGCGTCGGCGGTGGATTCATTTTGATCCCAGCCTTGGTCTATATCATCCATATGCCGCCCAATCTGGTAGTGGGTACGTCGACCCTTCAAGTCCTGATCACGGCGTCAGCCACCACCTTCTTGCAATCGGCCGCCAATGGCAGCCTTGACTTGGTCTTGTCTGGCCTCCTGATCGTCGGGGGCGTGATGGGCGCACAGTTCGGTGTCATCATCGGCCGTAAGCTTAAGGGGGAGCAATTGCGTGCCCTTTTGGGTGCTTTGGTCCTGTTGGTGGCGTTGCGTCTTGCAGCAGACCTCGTGCTTGTGCCTTCAAGTTTGTTTGAGCTGTCTTCACCAGGGGGTGGCCTATGATGGCGCGCTTCTCGCTTTGGATGGTCTTGCTTGTGGGCCTTATCGCTGGCCCGTCTGTGCAGGCGCAAAGCACGCAAGTGTCGGCTGCTTTGATTGATGATGCGGTCTTGGTTACGTCCAGCTTCACCGGGGCCAAGGTCACGATTTTTGGCTCAGTGCGGGCAGGCTCTATTGGGCGCACGGATATTGTCGTCGCCGTTCGTGGGCCTGACCGCCCGGCGTGGATCGCTAAGCGCAAGCGCACCGCGGGTCTGTGGATCGGCAAGGATCAGATCAATTTTGCCGCGGCCCCCACCTTCTTCGGGGTAGCGAGCGCCCGTCCGCTTGAACAGATCGCGCCGAGCGATACGCTCTCCCTCTATGGTCTCAGACCCAAGGGCCAATTGGACATTGCCAAAGCAAGTGCCGACTCACCCTTGGCAGACACGCTGATTGACGCCTTTGTGGCCCAGCGCCAGCGCGAGAAGCTTTATGTCGATGATCCTAACGGGGTGAAGCTGCTCAAAGGTGGCTTGTTCCGCGCCGATATTCAGATGCCAGACCGCACACCCCCGGGCCTCTATACCGCCAAGGTCATGGTGTTTCGCAATGGTCGGCCCGCCCAATCCACCCTCACGACTTTGGTGGTTACAAAAGTAGGCGCCGAACGTGCCCTCTTTGAATTTGCAAGAGATCATGCTGTATTGCATGGACTAGCAGGGGTCCTGCTGGCACTGTTAGCGGGGCTATCCGCCGCGGGCATTGTCAAACGCTTTGCACCGGGTTGAGGCCTAGATCGCCGTGAGTTAGATGTGATGCACATCAGGTCGATCTAGCTTTATAATTTTGAGCCTACGTGCAGCGAAAATCTGTTTCAGATTTTGTGCGCGAGGCTCTAAGGCGCTGTGATGGCGCAAGGAGACAAGCATGCGCCGTCGAGATGTTGCCCCGAAAGCCCC
>NZ_JBMLTR010000051.1:0-3035 GCF_049239865.1 Aquidulcibacter sp. | reverse complement strand
TCGACATCTTCATGGTGCCCGAGGATTGGAAAGAGCTTTTGACCAATACCAAGGCCGCCGTCGACAGTGGCAAAATCTCGCAAGAGCGTTTGGATGACGCTGTGCGCCGGATCTTGCGCGTGAAAATCCGCTATGGCCTGTTTGATTTGCCTGCCCCTTCGGCCCGTAAAATGGGCGGAAACTATGCGCTGCTGGGCTCGCCAGAACATCGGGCAGTCGCCCGCAAAGCTGTGCAAGAATCGCTGGTTTTGTTGAAGAATGACGGTGTTTTGCCGATCAATCCCAGCAAAACCATTCTGGTGGCAGGTGAGGGTGCCGATAGCATCGCCAAGCAATCGGGTGGCTGGACGATTTCCTGGCAAGGCGGTGGCGATCTGACCAATGCCGACTTCCCAGGTGCTGAATCCATCTTTGCCGGCATTGCGAAGCAGGCCGAAGCCGCAGGCGGTAAGGCCATTCTGTCGGTTGATGGCAGCTACGCTCAAAAGCCCGATGTCGCCATCGTGGTATTTGGCGAGAAGCCTTATGCCGAGTTTATGGGCGACATCAAAAACCTCTCCTATGGCGATGCCAAGCCTCTGGCCTTGCTGAAGAAGTTTCAGGCCCAACAAATTCCTGTGGTGGCGGTATTCCTGACAGGCCGCCCCTTGTGGGTGAATAAGGAGCTAAATGCCTCCAACGCCTTTGTGGCGGCTTGGCTGCCCGGCAGCGAAGGCGGCGGCGTGGCCGATGTGTTGTTGAAGACCAAAGACGGCCAAGTGCAAAAGGACTTCAAGGGCAAATTGTCCTTCTCGTGGCCACAGGCGTGCGACGCTTATGCGCTCAATCCCGGAGAAGCCAATTACAAGCCATTGTTCGGCTATGGCTATGGTATGGCCTATGGTGAGCATGCGGCTTGGACGAAGGTGGACGAGAAGTGTGCGCTGAGCCAACCCAATGCTGAAAATGACGTGGCAGTCTTTGCTCGCGGCCAAAGCGTTGCCCCCTTCACGCTGGTTGCGGCCGATGGCAAGGGTCAACGTCTGACCTTGGCCGGTGCCAAAGGCAAAAGCGCGGATGGCACCGTGTCCGTCGTGGCGATGGACCGCAACGCCCAAGAAGATGCCCGCACCATTTCGTGGAAAGCAGGCGGCTCTTTCGGCTTTGAAGCTTCCGCCGCGCTCAACCCCGCGGCCATGGCCGAAGGGCGCGCCATTCGCATCGACTATCAGATTGGCACGCGTCCAACAGGTCCGGTTAAATTGTCCATGAGCTGTGGTGCAAACTGCCGCGATGAAATCGACATCACGGCCTCCTTGGCTCTCGCCGAGCAAAAGGGCTGGATGACAGCCTTCTTGCCCCTATCCTGCTTCAAAAAGGGCACCCCAGTCGGCATGCCCTTGTCGATCCAATCAAGCGGCAACTTTGAGATGTCGATCTCTGCGGTCACTTTGGTCGATGATGGGGGCGAGACGGCTTGCCGGTTTTAGGCAGGCTTGATTGACAAGCCTTTCGTCCACTCTGATATCCCCGCCGGAGCGAGAGCTTCGAGCGGGGACCTTGTTGCGCCCCTGCGTCACGAGGTCCCGGATCGGCTTCGCCGTCCGGGATGACACGGTTTAGTTAGCATCTCTTCCGGAACCGTTTTGGTGCAAACTGCGTTTCACCAAAACGGCCCCTCGAGTTTGAGCGCGACCTCTGGGTCGTCAAGTGTCCGTTTTCTTCGAAAACGGATCGCGGAGCGACGCAGCAAAGCTGCGCACTTGACCACCCAGATGTCGCAAAAACAATTGAAACAGCGGTTTGGTGGACCAGAGGGATCACCAAAGCGCGTCTAGATAGAATCCATCCCACAAACCACTGTCATCCCCGCCGGAGCGTCAGCGCAGAGCGGGGACCTCCATGCGCACATGCGCCAAAACGTCGGGAACTTGGCTCTCGCTGTCCGGGGTGTCCATGTTGCTCGTGGCAGCGCCCCTACATCGGTGCCGGGCAGTAGCGCTTCAGATAGTCGCTGTGGGTAGGCATGTGTTGCACGACGAATTGGATGGATTGTTCGATCCCGCGTAATTCATCGCCGGTCTTAGGCTCCATCAGCGCATCGGCCATGGCATTATGGCCCTGCATCGTAATGCCTTGACCCATCATCACCGCCGCCCAGCTGGTTTCGGTGAAAAGCTCATCATCTTCGCGGAAAATCTGGCCATTGAGGCGGAAGAGGTCGGTCTTTTCGGTCAGGCTTTCGGGCACCGCCATATTGCGGCAATAATTCCAGAACGGGCTGTCGTCGCGGGTGGTGGCATTATAATGCAGGATCAAAAAGTCGCGGATGCGGGCATATTCCTTGCCGGTCAGGCGGTTAAATGCATCCTCTTGCGCTTGGGTGACGCCGTCGAGCGACAAAAGCGCGATTAGCTTGTTGATGCCGGTATTGATCAGATGGATGGAGGTTGATTCCAGCGGCTCCATAAAGCCAGCAGCCAGCCCCAAGGCCACCACATTCTTATTCCAGAACTTCTTCCGCCGACCCGTGACAAAGCGCAGGAAATTGGGCTCTGCTTGGGGTTTACCCGCGATATTATTGACGAGAATGTCGAGCGCTTCATCATCACTCATGAACTCGCTGCAATAGACGTGGCCATTGCCATTGCGGTGCTGCAGCGGCACTTGCCATTGCCAGCCGGCGCGGTGAGCGGTCGCGCGTGTATAGGGCGGGGGCGGGCTGCCATCGTCGCGCTTACAGGGCAGGGCAACCGCGCGATTGCACGGCAAGAAGTTCGACCAATCATCATAGCCGGTCTTCAGCGTTTGCTCGATCAATAGGCCCCGGAAGCCAGAGCAGTCGACGAAAAGGTCGCCTTCGATGACGACGCCATTATCCATCGTGACGGAGGTAACAAAGCCCGTCTCGCCATCCAAAGCGACATCATTGACCTTGCCTTCGATCCTGATCGCGCCGCGCTTCTCAGCATAGGCGCGCAAATATTTGGCATAGCGGCCAGCATCGAGGTGATAGGCGTAATTGATCGGGGGCAGGTCGTCGCGCTGATAGTCTT
>NZ_JBMLTR010000050.1:0-2020 GCF_049239865.1 Aquidulcibacter sp. | reverse complement strand
GCTGCTTTGACCCAGATTGAGTCCAGACAAAAGCCCATTCGCCTGCTAGATCACCGCTGATGGATCATTCGACTTTTCTTGCCGCCAATCAGGCCCTCAAAGCCTTCATCGACTTTGACGATACACCGCCCTTGGGTGATGGACCTTTGGCGGGCCTTCGGCTTGGGGTCAAAGGCAATATTGCCGTAAAAGGCCTCGCCAACACGGCAGGATCAGAGGCGCGTCGACATGCGATTGCGGCGGAAGATGCGCCAGTGGTAGCCACGCTGCGGGCCGCGGGCGCACAGATCGTCGGTACACTGAATATGCATGAAGGCGCTTTGGGTGCCACGACCGATAACAAGGCCTATGGCCGCTGTATCAATCCTTGGCGGCCTAATTTTTCGCCCGGTGGCTCGTCGGGTGGATCGGGTGCTGCGATTGCCGCAGGGCTTGTCGATGCAGCATTGGGCACGGACACGATGGGCTCTATCCGCCTGCCCGCCTCCTATTGCGGTGTGTATGGCTGGAAGCCCTCGGGGAGCTTGGTTTCCCAAAGCGGCATTGTCCCCTTATCGACGACATTGGATCAAGTGGGCCCTTTGGCCAAGGATGCCGAAACACTTTGGGCGGTCGCGAATGCCTTAGGGGCACCTGCACCCCTTGCCTCCATGCAGGGCCTTCGCTTTGCCGTCGCCCGAGACCGTGTAGCCAACCCGCAGCTGGTTCAGCCGGTGTTTGATGCAGCCTGCCAACGCCTCCGCAGTGCGGGCGCGGAAGTGGTCGAAGTCGATCTCGCTTTGGGCTTCTCTGATATCGACGTGGTTTTGGCCAGCCTTTTGGTATGCGAGATTGAAGGCGCACGCGAATGGGCCGCCGAACTATCCGACCCAAAGTCAGGCTTAACAGAAGAATTTCGCGCCATGCTGCTCTATGGCAAAAATTCGCCACAAGCCCGCTTGGATCAGGCCTATGAGACGATCGCTTTGGCCAAAGAGCGCTTGCGCGCCTGTTTGGCTCGCGAGGGATTGGCGGGCATCATCAGCCCGACTGTCTCGCATGTCGCCTTTGACCACGACGTCGGCCCGCCCGTGGATCAAGCCTATGCCACCATGTACGCCAATGTCGGTGACCTGCCCGCCATCAGCGCGCCCATGGGCCTGATCGACGGCCTACCCATCGGTTTCCACGCCATGACAGCCCCAGATCGTGAAGACATCGCACTGGGTCTCGCGGGGGTGTTTCCGGCGATGGCGCTGCCAGTGTGGGGCGCTGCTTAAGACCACTTCAGTCCCTTCGCCATTCATGGGGTTTCGGCGCATGCGCCGATGTCCGCCGAGGGCGGCGAAGGGGAACGCACAAACTCACTGAGGTCCCCGCTCTTCGCTGACGCTTCGGCGGGGATGACATCGTTCGGGGGAACGGAGCGCGCAACAAAAGTTGCGCTTGTCATCGCGGCGGCAGGCGCAGCTTGTGCTGCGCGGTCCTTTTGGTGGGGTTTCTATCTAGAAGCGTTTTGGTGATCCTTCTGTCTCACCAAACCGCTGTCTCAATTGTTCTTGCGACCTCTGGGTAGTCAAGTGTCCGTTTTCTCTGAAAACGGATCGCTTAGCGACGCAGCAAAGCTGCGCACTTGACGACCCAGATGTCGCGGGCATGCTCGATGATCTATTTTGGTGGAACGTAGGTTGCACCAAAATAGGTCCAGATGGAAAAGCCCCTTCAGTCCGCTTCGAGGCCAGCTTCCCCGTAAACGGGGAAGCGGCGTGTCCCAGTTGCTGCTGCTCTCCCCTCTCCCTCTGGGAGAGGGGGCGGGGGTGAGGGCTTACGCTCGCAATAATTTAATTATTCCGGCCTAATCTAAGCCTCTAAGCAAAATAAGCTTTTGCCGCCTTCAGCCCTCACCCCCGACCCCTCTCCCAAAGGGCGAGGGGGAGCGCATAAAACAAAACTTATCCCCACTCTCAAAACCTCAGATATTTTATACCCATCTCCAACGAGAGGGCGTTGTTGCTGCAGCGGCGACACCGGTTGGGGATGG
>NZ_JBMLTR010000049.1:0-7860 GCF_049239865.1 Aquidulcibacter sp. | reverse complement strand
TGCCTGTCACGGTTCTGTTGACCATTGCAGCATCCTTGTTTGTCTCCTTGACGGTCATCCCCTTCTTGGCCAGCCGCATGCTGAACAAGCATGAGGACCCAGAGGGCAATCCACTCCTGCAACGTATCAACAATGCCATCCATTCCTTCTATACGCCCATCCTGCACAAAGGTTTGGCGAAGCCTTGGGTTACGCTCGGTATTATTTTTGCGATCTGTTTCACGTTCATACCCATCATTGGCATGATTGGACAAAGCCTGTTCCCGCCTGCCGGTGTGCCCCAATTTCTGGTTCGGGTGGAGACGCCAGAAGGCACATCCTTGGCGGCAACTCAAAAGGCAATGAACTTTGCCGAAAGCCGTTTAGAAGCCCGCAAGAAGACGGGCGAAGTGGATTGGTACATGTCCAATCTCGGACGCGGCAATCCCCAGATTTTCTACAATATCTTCCAGCGCGAAACCGCGACCAATTATGCTGAAATCTTTGTCCAGAAGCACTACTGGAAGGGGAAAGAGAGCGAGCAGTGGGTCGAGAAGCTGCGCAAGGATCTCATTGGCTATTCAGGTGCGCGCTTCACTGTCGAAGTCTTCGTCAATGGTCCCCCTGTTGAAGCCCCGATTGCGGTGCGCGTTTTTGGTGACGACATCAAAGAGCTTCAGCGGCTTTCGCGCCAAGTCATGATCTTGATGGAACAAACCAATGGGGTGCGTGATGTGGTCAATCCTTTGCGGCTCGACCGCTTAGATCTTGATCTTGGCATTGATAGTCAGAAGGCTGCTCTTCTTGGCATTCCGGCAGGACTTGAAAAGCGGATCGCCCGGTTAGCATTGGCAGGCGAGACCGCAGGCACGTTCCGCGATGACCGTGGCGATGACTTCCCAGTCGTCGTAAGATTGCCGACCCAAGGGCGAAATGTGGTCAGTGATTTGGAAAAGGTCTATGTGCCGACTATCGCTGGGGGCTCTGCGCCGCTCGCCTCCTTTGCTGATCCAAAGTTGGTTCCGACTCCTGCCTCGATCACACGGGTAGACCGTGAACGCGTCGTCACGCTGACAGCACAAACATCAGATGGATTTTTGACTGCCAATGTCACGGCCGACCTTTTGGCCAAGGTCAATCGCGAGATCAAGATGCCACCAGGTTTCCGCGTGGAGCTGGGCGGCCAAGCCGAGGCACAATCAGAGAGTTTTTCTGGCTTAGGCGTGGCTGCCATGATTGCAACATTTGGTATCCTCGCCGTGCTGGTTCTGGAGTTTGGCAAGTTTAAGACAGCCATTGTGGTCGCAGGCATCATCCCGCTGGGCATCTTTGGAGCCGTGGCGGCCTTGGGCCTAACTGGTAACTCACTAAGCTTTACTGCCACCATTGGCATCATCGCGTTGATCGGGATTGAGATCAAGAATTCCATCCTTTTGGTTGACTTCACCGAGCAATTGAGAGCCGAGGGCGTTGGTTTGATGGAGGCCATTGAGCGGGCAGGGGAAGTGCGCTTCCTCCCCGTCCTCTTGACCAGCGTCACCGCCATTGGCGGCCTTCTGCCTTTGGCCCTAGAGCAATCTGGCCTGTACTCACCCATGGCTATCGCCATCATCGGGGGCCTTATCAGCTCGACCTTCCTGTCGCGCGTTGCCACGCCGGTGATGTATTATCTGACTGCGCGCAAGGAAGAAGCCGCGCACTAAATTCCTGAACTCAAACTGCTTAGCCTCATCCAACTTCCGTTGGGTGGGGCTTTTTGCTGTCTGCCTTTCCGACGAAAATTCTGTTTGTTGACGAACTATACAATAAGACTTGACGGGACCAACTGCCTCAGTTTAGTTATTGACGGATATTATCATAAGGTGGCGCAAAGCTGCCGGATTCTAAAGGGGCAGGAACATGACACGGCAGTTCTCCGGTTTTCAACGCATCAGCTATTCAGCTTTGGCCTTTGCCTTAGCGGCAACGGCGACGAGCCCCGTTTGGGCGCAGACCACAGATGAAAAGCCCGCCCTCGAAACAGTCGTCGTCGTCGCTCAAAAGCGTGAGCAGGCGGCCCAAGATGTTCCTATTGCACTGTCTGTTTTCTCCGCCGCCGCTCTGGATCGGGCGCAAATTGAAGACGCGACGGACTTGCAATATTCGATCCCAAACGCCGTTTTGACCGGCAATGACCGTTACACGCTGCGGGGCGTCGGGACCAATGCGCTTGGCTCGTCCGACCTTGGGGTGCAATCCTTCGTCAATGGTGCCGCGATTGGCTATCTGCCACAGAATGAGCTCTTTGACATGGCACGCATCGAAGTCCTGCGTGGCCCACAAGGGACGCTCTATGGCCGCAACACCACAGGCGGCGCCATCAATGTGATCACCCGCAAACCCGGGCGAACCTTTGGCGGAGAGGCAAGCCTGCAATTGGGCAATTTCGACAGCGCCCGCGTCGGCTTGGCCTTTGACCTGCCATTCGGTGACAAAGTCGCGACCCGTTTTGCAGCCTATGGATTGAGCCGGGAAGGCTATACGGACAACCTCTCCACCGGCAATCAAATTGATGGCCGCAATCAATGGGCCTTCCGCTCGACAACCGTTTTCGAGGTCGGCGAGCAGACCGACTTCACCTTGATGTTCGGCTATTATGATGAGGACAGCACGCGTGCCCGCGAAGGCAAGCGCCTGTGCAAAGCCCATCCCGTTTTGGGCTGTGACCCCCGTCAATTAGGCTTTGACTCGCCGGATGCGACGACCACCATCCTCAATACCTTAGCGCGTTTCTTTACCCCCTTTCCCGCAGGCACCAACATTTATGCTGGCGCACCCAATCCAACCGATCTGCGCAAAGTCGCTGCAGATACCGACCCCAGCTATAAGCTCGACCAGAGCTTCCTAACCTTCAATGGCGACCATCGCTTTGGCGATTTGACCCTCTCCGGTGTTTTGGCTTGGTCAAAGGGCTCAACCGAGCAGAATACAGACTGGGACAATGCAGCTCTGCCATTCCGCTTTACCGCCCCGATCACCTATACGGCTGCCCGTGGGCGAACCGTCACAACCAACCAATTGATCACCACCGACAGCTTCACCAGCAAAACAGAAACACGCACGGCAGAAGTTCGCCTCGCGTCAGACTATGAAGGCAAACTCAATTACCTCGTCGGTGCCTTCTATCTGGAGGGCGAAAGCTCTGGCGGGTTTGAAACTTGGCACCCCGCCATTGAAGCCTTCCAAAAGGCCAATGGTCGGCCCGAGGAGACTTGGCGCGTTTCAGCCCTAAGCCGAAACGGCAAGAACACCACCCAAGCCCTATTCGGCGAGCTCTATGTGACGCTTGCAGATAACCTCCGCCTGACACTGGGTGCCCGCCAAACCGAGGAAAAGCGCTCTGGCGAGTCCCGCTCCATCGTATTGGCACCCTTGGGACCATGGGTCTTCTCAAGCTTCAAGGGCAGCAAGGCCACAGGCAAAATCGCGCTGGATTGGACCCCAGACCTCAGCTTCACAGATCAGACTTTGGTCTATGGCTCTGTCGCCACCGGCTATAAGGGCGGGGGTCTCAACAACTCAAACTCAGCACCAACTTATGGCCCTGAAGAAGTAACCGCCTTTGAAATTGGGACAAAGAACAGCCTTCAAAATGGCAAATTGCAGGCGAACTTTGCGGGCTTTGTCTATGACTATTCCGGCCTTCAGTTGGGGCAGCGGATCAATGGTGGTGTTGTCACCAAGAATGCGGACGCCGACATCTGGGGCCTTGAGGCAGAATTCCTATATGCCCCGAGCCGCCCTTGGCTCATCGATGCAAATCTCTCCTATCTCCATACCGAAATTGGCACTTTCCTATCAGAGGACGCAGCCAATCCCGCCCAAAGCCTCACGGCAACCACGCCACCCGTCCAAGTCAATCTGGCAGGCAATGAATTGCCCCATTCCCCGAAAGCCAAAGTCAAAGTGGGTGCGCAATATACCACACAGCCCTTTGCAGGGGGATGGACTTCGACCTTGCGGGTGGATGCCCTGTGGCAGGACAAATATTTTGCCCGCGAATATAATACGCCAACCGACGTCATCGACTCTTGGGGTACGCTGGACCTGCAAGCCCGTTTTGACAAAGCCGATAAAGGTGTCAGCGTTCGCTTCTTTGTTAAGAACGTGACCGATGAGGATAATATCACCAATATCATCATCGAGGATGCATTGATTGGCCGCTACCGTAATGTGCGCCTGCTTGAGCCACGCACATTTGGCGTCATCTTGGAAAAGGCCTTTTAGGCGGGAAGGGGGCTATGTCCCGCCTCCCGTGGACATAGCCCCGATTTGGAAATGGTCTTGGCATGGGGATAGATGTTGGGAACAAGAGTTCCTGCATCGACTTTGCGGCAATCAACATGACGAGCATCCAAGGCATATCCATGCTCGACATGAGGATGCTCTCGGTGAATGAAATCATCATCAGGGTGGCCAAGGCGCTGACCGCGAACAGAGCGCCGGGGCCACCATTTCGCAGTCGGACTAAGGTTGCGATCCAAGCAATTGCCATGCAAGCCGCCAATAAGACCAGGCCAGGCAGGCCAAGCTGCAGGGTGACATCCAACCAAGACGAATGGGCATTTTGGGGGAAGAAGCCGGTACCTTCTGCGATCCATTGATAAGGCCCGGCGGTGGAAGTCTGATCTTCCCATACGGCGTGAAAGCCATACCCAGTCATAGGCCTCTTATCGGCGACATAGGCCACTTCCCGCCAGACCTCTGTCCGGCCCGTAAAGTCTGGGGTTCGGCCGAGTAGGCGGAAGACAAGCTCCTTGCCTTGTGTCAGGGCGTAGATCGCCACACAGCCAACCACAATTGTCGTCCATAGAGTCGCGATGGCAACGCGCAAATCCTTCTGAACGAGCCAGCCAACCGACAACACGGCAATGCCCATAAAGCTCATCAGGATGGCCGTCTTGCCCGTCGTGCCAATAATCGCGACGAGAGATAGCGGCACCAGAAACAGGCAAGGCCAATATTTTCGATTGGACAGCGCAAGGGCAAGGGACGCCAGAATAAGCAAAGCGGCATACATGCCCATGGCTTGCTTTTCACCCCAAACCCCAGACCATGCCCCCTGAAGAATGTCGGTCATCTGACCAATCGAGGGTACAGCAATCGCAAGCCCAACCGATAAGATCATCAAACTGCCAAGTGACAGCGTTAGGCAGGCGAGAATTTCTTCCCAACTCAGATGTGCTGCGATCGCACAAGCGCCAATGAAACTGCAGGTCATGAAGGTCGAGGCCCGCAGCGTATCGACAGGGTTAGCTGTCCAAGTCGACGACACATAGGCCCAAAGGCAGAGGGCCACGAAGGGGAAAACGCCCAAGGCGATGGCTGCCGTTCTCAATGGTTTTGTAAGTGCCAAGCCCAAGCCAAGGATGGACCCAATCGCCCAGACAAATCCGAGCCCCGACAAAGGCCCGCCGTTCAATTTAATCGGCACACTCACAAAGACTTGCAGGTGGATCAGGAAGAACAGGATTACACAGGCATCGCGAAGGAGACGACCTAATGCGTGCGGAATCAGCACGGCCGCTGGCTCAATCGCTTGTTTCAAAGGATAGCGAAACGAGTCCGTCAAACAGGGCGACTTTGCAAAAAGGCGTTACACACAACAAGGCTAGAAATAAAATTTCTACCAATGCCTATTCCGCAAATACTTAGGTCTTTTTGTTGTGAATATTTGGTAAATTGAAACAGCACCAAAACTAAGGAATACCGTCCTAAGCCAACATCCTTCTAGTCTTCCATGCGGTGCGGGCGAAACTTTGCGCCAAGGCCCGTCACCCGACTTTGATCTTCCCGCACACCGATCCCACAGGGTTCACCATCAATGATCCAAGAACCAATCACCGGATACCAGCCATCAAAGCAGGGCAGTGAGTGATAGGCCTGATAGATGCGCTTTTGGGTGGCATAGGGGCCGGGGGGCGCAAAAGGTTCACCTGCCACCTCGATAAAGTGAATGTCAGAACCCTCTCGCCCTAAGACAGGCTTGGACACGCGGGGCCCCAACGTCGGATCATCTTTAAAACTGGCGGGCAAAAGGTTGGGATGATCGGGGAATAATTCCCACAAAATCGGTAAAAGGCCCTTGCTGGCAGCAATAACCCGCCAAGCACTTTCCATCACCGCAGGATCAAGCTCGACTAAACGATCAAAGAATTCTTCCTGCGCCATCCAGTCCCAAGGATAGAGCTTGAAGAGCGCTTGAACATAAACGCCCTCTGCATCCACAAAGCCGCGACCATCAAAGCCCAATTCGGCGATTGGCGTGGGGATCGTCCGCCAGCCGGCTTGATAGGCAACATCCTCCATATAGGCAATGGTCATGCGGTCATCATCTTCTTCCAACATGCCGGTCAGGGTCAGCCGATTGAGCCCAGATTGCGCCTTCAGCTTAGCCCAAGCGGCAATGAGGGCCTCATGGATAGAGTTAAACTGGTCACAGGCAGGAAACTGGTCCTTCAACCACTCCCATTGCAAAACTGCCGCCTCAAACAAAGCGGTTGGCGTGTCTGCATTATACTCCAACAGCTTTGGGGGGTGGATACCGTCAAAGACGAGATCCATCCGACCATAGACGCTGGGGTGGCCATTCTTCCGACAGGCCGCCGCATAACGGGCGAGATTTTCTGGAATGCCCAGTTCTGCATAACGCTTGTTGGCGATGACATGGTCGACCGCCTCGCCAATCATGCGCTCGAGTGTGAGGCTTGCTTCATAAAGTGTCTCAATCTGGCTTTCGCTAAACACATAGGCGACGCGCTCATCATAATAGGGATTGTCGTCGGCGGGCCATAGGGAGATGTTTTGCATGCGGGCCTTGATGTCAGGCCTCGGCGTGGCGGCTTCCCGCCGCATCAGCCGCCCCTGCTGGAATAGCTGCGACCCGTTGAGCCAAAGCCACCGCGCGTGGTCTGGGTTGGGTGGGCGACGACTCCATCCGGCGAGGCGAGTGCGGCGCGGCCTGGTCCACTGCTGGTCGAGTCAAAAGCCTGTCCCGCGCTGCGCCATGAAGCGGGATACGAGGGTCCACGAAAAAAGAATACGCCCCCGGACCCAGAGCTTGAGCCTGTTTGATAGGACTCGCAGGCCTCTTCTGAATAATCGGCGACGCAGGCTTCTTTGCTCTGATAGAGGTTGCGCTTTTGAGCCGTTTCAGCTGGGCCTTGGACGCGATTGTCGGGCTGACAACTGGCTAATGTCCCAACTGCGCCCAAGGACAGAAGCGACAGGACCACAAGCGTGGACGACCAGTCGGAAGAAGATTGCTTTGTCATGTCCGGGCCCTTACGGCGTCATGCACGCGGCATTGACCATGCCGATGGCAATCGCGGTGCCTGCTTTCACAATGGCCGCCGCCCAATTATTTTCTTCAATGGCCGTATAGAGCTTGGGGAACATCAATTGCGCGATGAATTGCGCCCCGATCTGTGCGGCCAGAGCGATGGCTGCCCAAGTCGCTGCTTCATAGAGCACAGTTGAGACTTCAATTGCACGCGATAAGGCGATGGAGAATCCGACCACGGCTCCCAGAAGCCCCAAGGCCGCCGCGCCATTGCCAGCGCGAATGAGCGCAACCTCTTTATGGGGCGTGACTTGGATATAGACCAAGACAAAGATCGTAAGGAACCCCAAGCCAGTCACGAGATGCTTGGCAAATGCCCAAACCGGTTCAACCAATTCCATCCTACCACACCTCAAATTGAATCACGTATCAGACGCGCTTAGGTCGATTCTGAACCCTTGCGCCACAAATGTTGACGCTCTTGCGTCACGCGGAGACTGGCCAAGATCATATCCACCACCATGTCTTCCAGAAGATCAATGTCACAGCCTGTTCGGTCC
>NZ_JBMLTR010000048.1:0-10346 GCF_049239865.1 Aquidulcibacter sp. | reverse complement strand
GTGTGCGCAATGCTCTTGGTCGAATAGGCCGACCATAAGGGATCGCCTTCCTTCGGGAAGAAGCTCATGGCCATGACATCACTGGCACCTGGCTGTTTTACGGCCATCGCGTCCCAGATGAATTTGCGCGAGCCTGCCCACGCAAAGTCACGCACATTTTGCGCCTTAAAGCGCCACGTCTTGGTGGTGGTTGCTTTGGCTTTTTCCGCTGCTGCTGCTTCTTGCGGCGTTACGATATAGACGGGGTCGCGATAGCTGGCGCGCGCTTTGGCCATACGCTCTTGCTGGGCAGGCGAGAGGATTTCACTTGGATTGACCAAGTCGCCTGTCGAAGAAATGGCAAAGTCGGCGGGCACTGTGATGGCGACTTCATAATCGCCAAATTCGAGGGTGAATTCACCCCGACCCAAGAAGCTCTTGTTATGCCAGCCTTCATAATCAGAATAGACGGCCGCACGTGGGAACCATTGGGCGGCGAGGAAGATGCAATTGCCGTCCTGATCGGACTTGGTGAAGCACTCATAGCCATTACGACCGCCGATGAGGCGGGAATCGCGCATGGGCAGGGTCCAGTCCACTTTAAAGGCGACACTTTGGCCGGGCTTTAAGGGTTCTGCCAAATCAACGCGCAACAGCGTGTCAACCACATCAAAGACGAGGCCCGCACCGGAAGGATTGGTCACTTTGGTGATGGTAAAGCCACCTTCAGTGTCGCGGATCGCTTGGGCGCGGCGGACTTGATTGAAGCTGATCCGACCGGCTTCGTCGGTCGTCTGCGTCATTTCGGCGATCGAATTCTTCTTGACGTCATTCTGATCCAACATCAGCCAGAGATAGGTCAAGGTGTCGGGCGAATTGTTGGTATAGGTGATATCGGCGGTGCCGCTCAGGGTCTTGGTGGCCTCATTCAGGCTGACATTGATCTTATAATCGACCTTTTGCTGCCAATATTTGTGGCCGGGTGCACCCGACGCGGCGCGATAATCATTGGGCGTAGGCGCATCTTCTGGGTCAAGCTGGCGAAACTTATCTTGGAAGTCGCCTTTGGTTTGCTGAACAGCTTGCGCCAGAAGAGGTTGGGAGGCCACAACCGCACACAAAACAGCGATCAAAGAGGCCCAGAAATAACGCACAGTTTTCATGTTACCCTTCTGACATGGGTATTGCCTGAATCTCAAGAGCAGCACTGATTTTTGCGGACATGGCTTGCCCAAAGCAGCCGTTGAACACGGCAAATTGAGCGAAAAACGGCGCGCTATTGCTGAAACAAATTGCAATCTCGTGTGATCTCGTTAGCTTCGCGCGGAAGCCGGCGGTCAAAAACAGGGCGATGAAACGCCCCAAGCCGGTAAACTTGGAAACGCATTCTAGGACCCCATCATGCCTGTTCGCCCTTATGATGTTGCCCGTACGCGGCGCACTGTTTTTGATGCCTTGGTAGAAGCCCGGGGTCGGTTTGGTGGCAAAAAAGAAATCCTAGAAGATGCCGACCGTGCGCCTTTAACTTATGATCGACTGGTTTTGGGCTCGTTCGTTTTAGGCCGAAAACTAGCCGGTTTGACCGAGCCCGGCGAGAATGTCGGCGTTTTGATCGCCAATTCGGCTGGCGGTATGGTCGCTTTGTTTGGTTTGATGGCCTTTGGCCGCACCCCGGCGATGTTGAACTTTACGGCGGGGGTGAAAAACATCCGCGCCGCCTGTAGTGCCGGCCAAGTCCGCACCATTCTGACCGCGAAGCGCTTCGTGGAGCAGGCCAATTTGAACGGCCTCGTCGAAGATCTTCAGAAAGATTATAAGATTGTCTATCTGGAAGACGTGCGCGAGAGCCTGACAGGTCTCGACAAGGCGCGCGGCCTGCTCGATGCGACGGCACCTTTCTTAGCGCGGGTCAAAACCGATCCTGATTCGACTGCCGTGATGCTGTTTACCTCAGGCACCGAAGGTATTCCAAAGGGCGTCGCGCTGAGCCATGCCAATCTGGTTGCCAATGTCGAACAAGTGGCTGGCCATGTCGATTTGAACCCAGAAGACATCGTCTTCAACCCGCTGCCCATCTTCCATTGCTTTGGTCTGACGGGCGGGACCTTCTTGCCACTTCTGCAGGGCATGAAGTGCGTGTTGTTCCCCTCACCGCTTCAAGCCAAGAATATCGTCAAAATGGTGCGCGAGACCCAAGCGACCATCCTGTTTGGTACCGACACCTTTGTGAACCAATATGCCCGCCAGGCTGACGAAGGTGATCTGAACAGCCTGCGCTTTATCGTCTGCGGCGCGGAGCGGGTGAAAGAAGAGACTCGCCAAATGATGTTGTCGCGCTTCAATGTGCCCATCGTGGAAGGCTATGGCGCGACCGAGGCTTCGCCAATTATTGCGGTTAATACGCCAGATCATAATAATCGCCCCGGCACCTGTGGGCGCCTCGTTCCCGGTATTGAGTGGAAGCTAGAAAGCATCCCCGGCATTGATGGCGGCGGAAGGCTCTATGTCCGTGGCCCCAATCTGATGCGTGGCTATGTGCGCGTCGATGCACCGGGCGAAATCCAGCCTTTGCCCGGCGGTTGGCATGACACAGGCGATGTGGTTGCCATCGACAAGGATGGCTTCTTGACGATTAAGGGCCGCGTGAAGCGCTTTGCCAAAATTGGCGGCGAAATGGTGTCGCTGACGGCAGTGGAGAATTACGCCACCAGTTGCTGGCCGGACAATCTCCACGTCGCGGTTGCGGTCAATGACCCGAAAAAGGGTGAGCAGATTATCCTGCTGACCGACTGCGACATTGCGGAGCGTTCTGACCTCTTGGCCTGGTACAAAGCCAATGGCGCGGCGGAATTGGCACTGCCAAAAAAGATCATGAAGATCAAAGAAGTGCCACTATTGGGCACAGGCAAGATTGACTATGTCAACGCCCAGCGCATCGCACAGGAAAAGCCTGAAGCTGTGGGCGCCTAAGCCGCGCCCACGCTTTTTCTACCGGCTATCGACGTCTGAAATCTCAATGCCGAAGCCGCTAAGGCCCGCAAATTTGTGGGTCGAGCGGGTCAGCAATTTGATCGAGTGGACGCCCAAGTCGCGCAGGATTTGTGCGCCGACCCCGACTTCGCGCCAAGTCTGCAGACGACGGGTTTCAGATTCGGTTTCCTGGTGCTGTTGGAATGGCACACCGACCGTACCATCGCGCAGATAAACCAGCACACCTCGGCCCTCGTTACGGAAGGTTTCCATCGCCGCTTTGATGGCAGGCGCACCGCCAAACACATCCTTGACCACATCGGCGCGGTGCAAGCGCGTGGGAACGTCTTCGCCAGCGCCAATCTTGCCGACAACGAAAGCAAGGTGATGCACCGGATCAAACGGCGTTGAATAAGCAAAGCCTTGCACCGGCCCATTTTCGGTTTCGACCGTAAAGCTCGACACCCGCTCAACCAGCTTCTCACGCGACTGGCGATAGGCGATCATTTCGGCAATCGAGACGTGCTTCAGATTATGGGTCGCGGCAAAGGCTGCTACTTGGGGACCGCGCATGACGGTCCCGTCGTCATTCATCATCTCGCAAATGACACCAACTTCTGGCAAGCCCGCCATACGGCAAAGGTCAACGGTCGCTTCTGTGTGGCCAGTCCGCACAAGGACGCCACCATCGCGGGCAACGAGCGGGAACACGTGACCGGGGCGCACAAAGTCGGCCGCACCAATATTGGGATTGGCGAGTGCCCGACACGTATTGGTGCGATCTTCTGCCGAGATACCCGTCGTGGTGCCATGGCGGACATCGACCGAGACGGTAAAAGCCGTCGACAGAGGCGCATCATTATTAGCGACCATGGGGTCCAAGCGCAGCTTCCGTGCGATCTCACGCGTCAGAGGTGCGCAGACAATGCCGGACGTATGGCGCACAATGAACGCCATCTTCTCGGGCGTGCAAAGGCTCGCCGCAACAATGAGATCACCCTCATTCTCGCGATCATCATCATCGGTCACCACAATGATCTCGCCAGCTGCAAAGGCCTCAATGGCGGCTTCGACGCGCGCATGAGGCGGGGGCGTGCGGCCTGCCGAGGCCACACCAATGTCGACCCCTGCCCGCATCAAAATCTCGCTCGGTGTTGTCTTGAGCACTAAAGCCAAAGGGCCAGCATGGGCCGCCTTGAATTCAAGGGCACCTGATAACAAGCGGCTGGCTGCCGAGCGATCACGCCCAATGGCCGCGCCAATATCTTCTTGGGTGGCCCCAACTTCCTTCATGCGATTGCGAAACCAGACGACGTCCATCAGCTCACCTCCAGCATTGCGCAAAAATCGCACAAATTTGATGCCTGCTGGCTATATCGTGCGAAATTCACACACGTCTAGTGATGTTAGCAGTTTGGGCTCCAGCGCTGGACGCCTGCGCGATGCCCCGGTGACGACCTAAAGCTTGCCAGTCATGCTTTGGATGATTTGCCAACCCGCTTGAGCCTGTTGGCGGGTTTCGCTGGGCCAACCAAGATAGGCAAAGCTGATCGCGGCAATGGCTAGCCCCACACAGGTCATGAAACTAGCAAACCCGCTGGAGGGTTGCTCTTCTGTTTGGTACTTCCTGCGCATCACAGGATCATAGTCGATTTTGTACAATTTGGGCTTACGCTCCGACATATAGTGAAGCGCAATAATGAGGCCGGCAGGACAGCTGAGGGCCGCCACGTGAACCATGGAAACCATTTGTTTAAACGTATAGATCAGGTCGTAAAACAAGGTCACCTCCTCGAGGATAGACCATTTTAGCTAAAATGTGCAAATGTAAGGTTAGTATTTAAGCTCAATAAATCATTGACACGAACGACTGCATTAGTGCGGCAGAAAATAACGCCCATAGCTAGAAATTGCCACCACAACCAAGACACAAAGACCGACAGGGGCTATCCAAGTGTTGCTGCTTTTAGCCTCTAAACGGCGTCCTACTCGATAGTTTTCTGGCTCTTTTGTTCCCATCTTGGACGCCAGAGTCAAAACAATCACAAAAAATACTGGAATAGTGAGCAAGAAACTGACGGGTACACCAGCCTGTACAGCGATCCATTCGACATCCAAGTATTTGTTCATACGGTTTTTCCTCCTTTCCAGAACTGTATAGTAATACCGAAAAACAGGCATTTCTAGCCCCATATGGTTAATTGCAGAGGAAAAATTTTAGTCGAGGGGTCGTGCGAAAGTCCAACGGCGTGCTAAGGATACTTCATGTCACTTTGGAAACGACTCTTAGATCTCGCAGGCAACGCCTTCCACCACGCTGCCCCAGACGTGGGCCCCGCTGATCCATGTTCGCCAGATCCGGGTGACATGGAATTTGCCGCCGCTGTTGTTGCTCTTGCTGCCAAGATGGCGCGGGCTGATGGCAAGTCTACGTTAGATGAAGCGGCAGCCTTTCGGGCAGCCTTTCCAATATCACCGGACGAGCGTCCGATGTTCGATAAGCTGTTCGCTTTGGCGCAGGAGACGGTGCATGGCTATGAGGGCTATGCACGGCGAATTGGCAAACGCTATGTCGCCAAGCCGTGCCTGCTTGAGGATGTATTGGACGTCTTGTTTTCGGTCGCCGCAGCCGATGGCGCGATCACCGACGGCGAATTGACCTATCTCACGCGCGTGGCAGAGCTGTTTGGCTTTACGGAGACTGAGTTTGCTCGGCTCTCAGCCCCCTATTTTCCAGATCGCGCGCCAGACCCTTATACCATGTTGTCGGTGTCTATTCAGGCCAGCGACGAGGATATTCGCAAAGCTTGGACACGCTGTGTCGCAGAGAATCATCCCGATAAGTTCATCGCGCGCGGCGCGCCTGTGGAGTTTATCAGGGCCGCACATGAAAAGACGGCGGCGATTAATGCCGCTTATGCCCAGATTAAGTTGAGCAGAAAGCAGAAAGTTGGCACCGGAAACGCCCGAGAGTCCGGCCGTGCGCACTCCGAATCCGCAAGAGCGTATCAAAACGCACCAGTGGGATCATAAAACTGGGTACAAACACTTGACGTTAAGCTTTTCAGTGCCAATCTCTCACACATGCGTTCATTCTCTCACACCGCCCTGGCTATGTTTCAAAGCACCATCGCTTTGGTTTCCGGCTTACTGATCGTTTCAGCGTTGTTCTTTGGCGTGATGGCTATGGCAATTGCTGGTCTTGTGATTGGCTTTGCAGGTGCCGTGCTCGCAAACTTCCGCCCACCCGAGACACGCGCCGTTGTGACCTTGGAAGCGCGCCGGACGGGTCGGGGCTGGAGCGTGGATCCTTCGGGCCGCTAACACGCATTTTTCATCATCACTTTGAGTCGCGTGTCCAGCACGCGCGCAAACCTGCCGTGCGCGGGTGTTTTGACACACGCCTGTGTAGCAAACCATTGACCTCAAATTGCTGACTGTGAAACGAGACATGCATGCGTCCAGCCGATTTCCTTTTATTGTTTGCTTGCTGTGTCGCGTGGGGCTTAAACCTGCCGTTGACGCGCTGGCTGGTGGCCGATATTCCCCCGATTTTTCTGGCAGGCATTCGCTTCTTGGGGCTAGCCATTCTCTTGTCGCCATTCTTGCGACCCTTCCCGAAACAATTCGGCCTCGTCTTTGCCATTGCCATGTGTATCGGCGGCGTTCATTTCGCCCTGCTCTTCTTAGGCCTCCAAGCAGCACCTGCCAGCGCAGTCGCCATCGTGGGCCAGCTTGGGCTTCCCATCGTCACCATCTTGTCGATCCTGTTCTTGAATGAAAAAGTGCGCTGGCGGCGAACGCTCGGCATGACTTTGGCTTTTGCTGGCGTGATCGCAATTCTCTATCAACCCGGCAAATTCAGCTTTGAGATCGGTCTGGTCTATGTCGCTGCCTCGGCCTTTGTCGGGGCCACTGGCTCAATCCTGATGAAGCGCTTGGACCCCATTCCTGCTCTCAATTTGCAAGCCTGGGTCGGCCTTTTGTCGATCATACCGCTTTTTGGCCTCTCTTTTGTTTTGGAGACCAATCAAATCCCATCGCTTCTAAAGTCCGAATGGCATGTTTGGGCCGGGATCGTGTTTTCGATTGTCGTCGTGTCCATCTTTGGACATTCGGCCTATTATCAACTCGTCAAAAAATACGACATTACCTTGCTGGCCCCCTTGACCCTGATGACACCTGTGATCGCCGTTGCAACCGGAGTGCTGGTCTTGCATGAGCCGATCACGCTGAAGCTGATTATTGGGGGTGGCCTCACATTGGCGGGTGTGTTCTTAGTAGCAGCTCGAGAAAACAAAAGCTTGCCCAGCGACGCGGTGGCGCAGGCCAAAACAGGCTGAGACTGTCCGATGTTTGGTAATCCTATTTCTACCCGCCAGCCGCGCCAAAGCCGGACCCGAAAAATGATGCCGCTTGAAATCATCCAATCCCCCTCGCCAAACTTCGATGAGCGCAAGCGACCTATCCGCTTCGTGGTGCTGCATTATACCGGCATGCAAAGTGCCGATGCGGCTTTGCGAGTGCTGTCAGATCCCGCGCCGATGCGCACCGCTTACTTAAACGATATCCCGACCAACCCGCTGTTGCCCGATGGCACGCCCGCGCCCAAGACGCTGGTTCCCTCCCCCATGAGCCGGGTGTCGAGCCATTATCTGGTTTATGAGGATGGCCGCATTTTCCAGCTTATCGATGAGTCCAAACGGGCTTGGCATGCCGGTCGTGGCTTTTGGGATGGCGAGTCGGATATGAACTCAGCCTCGATCGGGATTGAGATCGCCAATGGCGGTGATGATTTCGGCCTGCCGGACTTTCCAGAAGTCCAGATTGAACGCGTCATGGCTCTGGTCGCCGATATTGTCAGCCGCCACGGGTTGGACCGCCAACATGTTATCGGACATTCCGACCTTGCCCCGATGCGCAAATCTGACCCTGGCGAGAAATTTCCTTGGAAGCGCTTTGCGGAAGCAGGCCTGTCCATCTGGCCAGAGCCTGCCTTGGAAGATGGCGATCAGCGCAATTTGTTTGATGTCGACGGCATGATGGACCGGGGCATTGCGGCTGTTCAAACTGGGCTTGGCACCATTGGCTATGGCGTTACCGTCAATGGCATTTTGGATACTGAGACCCGCGCGACCTTACGCGCCTTCCAGCGCCGCTTCCGGCCTAGCAAAGTCGATGGCTTCATCGATGTGGAAACTGTCTCCCTCGTCGGCCGTGTGGCTGCCATCTTGCGCCCTGCCTAGCTTTGCCGCATGAGTGCGGCGTCAGACGGTCGGGCGGCCGCTCTTGCAAGGCTTGAAAAGGCGCAAGGGAGGAAAGTCCGGGCTCCACGCAAACATGGTGGCGGGTAAGGCCCGCCGGGGCGCTGCATTCGGGCAGGGCTTCAGGGATAGCGCCACAGAGAATAGACCGCCTGTCCGGTCCTTGGATCAGACAGGTAAGGGTGAAACGGTGGGGTAAGAGCCCACCGCTCCGACCGTAAGGAAGGAGGCATGGCAAGCCCCACCAGGAGCAAGACCGAATAGGGACACCATGTGGCAAGCTTAGCTTGTCACGGCTCGTTTGTGGGTTGGCGTGTCCGGGTAGGTCGCAAGAGGCCTTGCGCGAGCAAGGTCCCAGATGAATGGTCGCACAGAGGGATCAAACCCTTGGACAAAACCCGGCTTATAGACCGTCTGACACTTTTTTCTGCGCAAGCCGGGAGCAATGGGCAAAAACGACTTTGTCGATACGCCGTAGGCGCGCCTATGGCGCGATCCACCCAGTGACCGTCTCTTTGCGCGCAGTCTGATGCAGCGTCACACTGTCTTAGACACGGCGGCGCTGGGATTCAATGACGGCGGGGCGGAAGATGGTCACGAGGTGTTTCCCCACAAATTGCTGCACCTATGCAGAATATTCCAAAGGCCTGACAGAGACGCAGAGAGCGCTTTGACTTTCTACTAGCCATTTTTTCCCAATTTCGAAAACAAAGAAGCACAATTGGCTTCCAGAAAAATCAGCAGAAAGCAGATTTAAATTATTTTTTTCAATGTCTTATTATATCCACAGCACCCTTGCTGCAGTGGTCCAATTCCTTAAGTTTAGGCTTGGTTTCAAACCTATTTGGGCCCCCGACGATCATAGGTGGTAAATCGTTTGGTTTGATGCTTCCCATTTTCGCGCTGATTAAGCTAAGTCCGCCTTCGTCTTGTGCACCTTCAGGCAAAGAATCTGCCATAAGTGAGCCTGAGAATTCAATGTTCCATGAACGCAGGTTCTCCGAAGTTGGAAGCCAAACGCCATATTTATAAACGACACTCTTCAAGTCTTTGTTTTTACGCATTTCACTCCAGCACAATGGGTCAAGCATAACCCCTTGGTGAATTAACATATCATCGGATATGCCCGCGGACTTGTACACATCCCGTATTGCCTTGTCCGCTCGACTTTGAATCGTGAGACTTTCGAGACCAAATCGGGGGGAAAGATAGGCAACGTCATAGGAATCTGCATAATGGAAACCCAGTAACGCTCCATTCTCGACAGTTCGGGACTGGCTAGCAAGGAATACGAACGGCATACATGCCGACAAGCAAAAATCATCGACTTCAACCGCAATGTTTCGAGCTTGGATTACCGCGGCAAGTTTTGCGCCTGGTTCTGGCCATCCACCACCACTGCGGATTTTTATTCGCGATATTTTGTCGGGTCCATTTATAACATTGATTGCGTTGCTGACGTTTTCTTCTGTTATGGTGCCATCAAATATTAGCGTCTTGCCATGGTGTGATTCACGGCTTTCGGCTGAACAAGAAGCAGACGCAAGTGCTAGGAAAAGAGAGGCAAACATGCCGCAATTGGAACGAAAACAATTTGCCACTCTTTAAGTCCTACTGAAAAGCAACCCGCAAAATTGGATTGATAATTGATCCGCGTCAGAGCAATGGACTCCTCACTGCTAGTTGCATTTCATCAATGGAATGTACCATGGTCAAGCAATTCTTGAGAACGCTGGCGTTGGGCCCCTTAGCCAGATCGCCTATAACGGCTTCAGGTCGCACTTCGCTTGCCTTGTAGCCACCTGACAATTGTTTTTGCGCAAGCTGGGGAGACAAGGGGGGCGCTACGCGCGTCGGCGAAGCCGATTTCATCCCTTGACACCCCATGTTGCGCGCTGAAACTTGAACGAAGCCTTTGCCTAGGCAGAGCCTGTGGCAAAGGCTGTCTAAGTCGAAAAAGCTAAATCCAAAACGAAGGCGACCAAGTTGGTGCAGTCCTGTCGGACCGCACCCTACGGCGCGGCGCGCATTGTTTTTCCCCGGCGCAAACAAAAAGGCCAGAGCGTAAGCTCTGGCCATTGTCCGATAAAGTCGGGAAGAGATTACAGCCCCAAGACCATCTTGGCGATGATG
>NZ_JBMLTR010000047.1:0-36995 GCF_049239865.1 Aquidulcibacter sp. | reverse complement strand
GCGAAGGCGGTAAAGTCCTGCGAAATGTCTTTAAAGATCAGCCCAAGCTGGCAAAACAGGCTGCCACCACATCGGGGTGCGTCAGCATGCCATCGCGCGCAGTCGGCACATCGATCCAGCGCCACCCCGCCTCCCTACCCGGCCCCCACATGGCCGGAGAGGACGGCGCGAAGGTTTGCAAAGTGGTTTGAATATAGGTGCGTGGCCGATCCTCCCAACCGCCATTGGCAAAGCTCACAGGCTCTGTCCATTGCCCAGCTGGGTGCCACGTCAATTTCCGCTTCAAAAGCGCGACATTGGCCGCATCCTCTTCCGGCACCAGCATTTTGATCGGGTAATGGTCGAAGAAGTTCATCTTATAGCCGTCGATGAAATGGGATTGTCGATCCTTCCACCACTTGGGCCAAGCCCCATCGGCTTCTGGCATCACCCAGGCCGGGCGGGCGCGCGTTGGGATGAAGGCGTCATAAAAGACGATATGGGCAATCCGCTCGCCCAATCGGTCCGCCACACCGGTAATAGTCAGCCCGCCAAACGAGTGGCCGATCAAGATCACATCCTCAGCGTCTTCGGCTTCAATCGCGGCGCACATGTCCTGCACATGGGTGGAGAGATTGGTGTCAGGACCGATCAGATGTGCGCGCTCGCCACAGCCGGTAGCGGTTGGCGTCAATACGCGGTGGCCTTGGGCTTGCAATCTTTCAGCCACTTGCCGCCAAACCCAACCGCCATGCCACGTCCCATGCACCAGAACAAAAGTCTTCTTCTTGACGGTCTGGATGGCGGGTGCTGCGGCACTGGCAAGCCCAGGTGCTGCCACCAAGGCTGCTGGCCCTGCGAACTGGCTGAAGGCCGCCCGGCGGGTTACGCTGTGTTTTGCCTGCCCTTTCATTGCGCTTCTCCCTTGCAAAACGTCGCCCAAAACGTTTAGAGACACCCCCGATGCCGGTTTAGCTCAGCAGGTAGAGCGCCCGATTTGTAATCGGACGGTCGCGGGTTCGATTCCTGCAACCGGCACCATTTTCCCCATACTCAATGATCTGGCAAGCCTGAACGGATCGGCTGAGCGCTTCGGTTCACGCCGCAATGCCAAGACCCTCACTGGGAAGTGATCGTGTTTGGCTGACAGATCAGCGGGTTGCCCCTGTTCGGATTGGACCCAACAATCTAACTCCCCACGTGGGGCCGCCGAAACGCAAGTGGCCCATGCCAATCAATCTGTGGAGTAGAGACCATGATGATCCGCACCAGCCTTGCCTTGATTCCGCTGATCGCGCTTGTTGCCTGTGGGCAGGCGTCGCAGTCCGGCGATACCAAGACAGCGCCAGAGGCCACTGCTAGCAAGGAAGCCACGCCAGCTGCGGCCCCGGCAGCAGCTCCAGCCACCCCTGCTCCCGCCGCTGGCCCATCGCCGGAGGATGCCAAAATTCTGGCCAGCTTGCCTGCCCCCTATAATGAGGGTGACCTAGCCAATGGTCGTCGGCAATTTGCCAAGTGCCGCTCGTGCCACGTGATTGAGAAGGGCGGCGACAATCGCGTCGGCCCTGCCCTGCATGGCGTCTTTGGTCGCACAGCTGGCACCGCAGCTGGCTTCAATTATTCCCCAGCTTTGAAGGGTGCAGGCTTTGTTTGGGATGCAGGAAAACTTGATCAATGGTTGGCCGACCCCAAAGGCTTCTTGCCCGGCAACCGCATGACCTTCGTCGGCCTCAAGCAAGAAAAAGATCGCCGCGATGTGATCGCTTACATCAAGGTTGAAAGTGCAAAATAGGGTCCCTGATCGCTGCTACCGCACCCGCTTGGACGACTTGAAGCCAGAGCCCAATGTCTTATCGCGGAAGACTTTGGCGTTCTGGACCAAGCCTAGGCCAAACATCAGCGACAACATCACACTGCCGCCATAGCTTAAAAATGGCAGCGGCTCGCCCACCACTGGCATGAGGCCCATGATCATGCCGGCATTGATGCCGACATAGATGAACAACAACATGGTCACACCAGCAGCCAGAAACTTGCCAAACGTATGTCGGCATCCGATTGAGATATAAATGCCAAAGGCCATAGCGGCGAGATAAAGCGCCAGCACAAACAATCCACCCACCATGCCAAATTCTTCGAGCAGCATGGCAAACACAAAATCCGTATGGCGTTCAGGCAAGAAGTCGAGTTGGCTTTGTGTGCCCTGCATATAACCGACGCCAAACAATCCGCCTGAACCAATAGCGATCTTAGACTGGGTGATGTGATAGCCGGTCCCCAATGGATCGCGCGAGGGATCGAGGAAGGTGAGAATTCGGTTCTTCTGAAACTCTGCCATGAAGAAAAAGAAAGCCACCAAAGCAAAGGTCGCCACTGACGTGCCTGCAGCAATGACATACCACCAAGACAGGCCTGCCAAAATCACCATGGTGGCACCAACCCCTGCCACCATGATGGCGGTACCCAAGTCAGGCTGTAAGGTAATCAGCGCAGCGGGGGCTGCTAGCATCATCAGCGGGATAAAATGCGCGCGGATCGTCCACATCCGGTCAGACTCGGCATCTTGGTAATAGCGCGCAAGGGCCAAGATCAGGGCGATTTTCATGAATTCCGACGGTTGCAGGCGGATCGGCCCTACTTCCAGCCAGCGCTGGGCACCCAAAGCGACTTTCCCAAACAGTTCCACCGCAATCAATAGAATGAAAACGCCAATATAAGCAGGATAGGCGAGATGATACCAAATGCGCACATCGATTGTGGCTACGACCAACATCAGGCAGGTCACCACGCAGAAGCGGATGATGTGATCACCGGCCCAAGGCTCCCAACTTGCGCCTGCTGCCCCAAACAACAGGATGGTCCCGACCACGCTGATCATGGCCATCACAAAGACGAGGCCCCATTCGATCCGGCGGAGTTTGCCAAAGAAGCTATCGCGGCCGCTTTCCATATCCGGCAAAAAAGTCATGCTTTGCCATCCCCCGGCGGGGTGCCATTTGAAGCTGGGGCAAGGTCTGCGGTCTTGGTCTTGGTGGTAAAGGCTGGCCGCGAGGAAGGGTCTTTCAACAATGTCGCCTTCATGATTTCGCGCGCGCGCGGTGCTGCCGCGGCACCGCCGCCGCCGCCGTGATCAACCACCAAAGCGCAACAATATTTAGGATCTTCAGCCGGTGCATAACAAACAAACAGAGCATGGTCACGCTGACGCCAAGGCAGCGACGCATTGGAGCGAACGCCGGTTCGACGCTCAGCCATCGTGATCCGCCGAACTTGCGCCGTCCCAGTCTTACCCGCCATGCGCACGCCTTCAATGCCAAGGTCGCCTCGGCCCGTGCCGCCGGCTTCGTTGGACACCGCAATCATGCCCTCATGAACCAGGTGCATGTTTTGGTAATTAAACGGCAATGGCTTAAACGGGGTGATGGGCACCGCACCTGGCCCTTCGCGGATCAAGCGTGGCTCGACAGCTTTGCCCTGAGACGCAATGCGCGCCGCCATGACCGCCATCTGCAAGGGTGTGGCTGCGATCAAGCCTTGTCCAATCGCGACATTGAGCGAGTCATAAACTTGCCAAGGCTGGCCACGATTTTTCATCTTCCAAGCATTATCGGGAACGTGCGATGAAGAAATCCCCGGAATTCCCAGGTCGAAACGCTGTCCAAAGCCAAAGCCTCGCGCAACTTCGGCCATTTTTTCTCCGCCGATACGCCGCCCCATCTCATAGAAATAGACGTCACACGAGACCTTGATCGCGGTATGCAGGTTGACGCTGCCATGGCCGCGCCGCGAATGGCAATGGAAGCGATGATTGCCCAGCATATAAAAGCCCGGGCAATTGATCGTCTCCTCGGGGTCGGTAATCCCTGCCTCCAGTGCGGCCACGGCCGTCACCATTTTATAGGTGGAGCCCGGTGGATAAATGCCCCGCACGGCCTTGTGGTACAATGGGCGCATTTCAGCATTATTATATTCGTTGAAGTCAGTGCGGCTGATACCATCTACGAACTTATTGGGGTCAAAGCTTGGAGCCGATACCAGTGCCAGAAGCTCACCGGTACGTATATCCATCACCACCGCAGAACCCGCTTCAGCAGGGCGTTCGTCCTTGGCCTGGAACTGGTCATAGGCGACTTGTTGAATTTCAGCATCAATGGTGAGGACGATGGGCGTCCCGCTCTTTGGATTGAGGCGGGGATCGACGACTTCGCGAATTACCCGGCCATGGGCGTTGACCTCTAGCTTGGTTGCGCCATGAACACCTTTGAGGCCTTTTTCTTGTGCTTTTTCAATCCCCTCTTTGCCGACCCTGATACCAGGATGGCGGGCTTGCGGGTCAGTCGCCACGTCCTTGTCATTGGCTTTGGCAACATAGCCTAAAACATGGGCCATGCTCTCGGCGAGCGGGTAATTGCGTGCTTCCCCCATCTCACAGCGCACACCCGGGAATGAGGCTGCATAGACGCTGACCCGCGAATAGTCTTCCCATGACAGATTTTCAGCCACCATTGAGGGCATGAAACGGGGCGAGATTTTGGCTTCGCTTAAGGATTCCTTGGCCTTCTCGGGCGACATGCGCAAAATGGACGCCAAGGCCCCAATCGTCTTGGGCAGATCGTCGACGTCTTCGCGCATGATCGAGACGCGGAAGTCGCGACGATTGACTGCCAGCGGCACGCCAAAGCGATCATAGACGGGCCCACGTGACGCGGGATTGACCAAGAGGTTGAACTGGTTCTCCGCAGCCTCTAGCCGGAATTCGTCATTTTCAAAAATTTGAAGCTGCGCCATGCGCAGGCCAAGGACCGCAAAATAGAGGCCCCCGAGCGTGGACATTACCATGGCCCGTCGGCTGAATAGATCTGATCCACCACCTTGGCTCATGCTTCATCCTCAGACAGATCAAACCAAGCGGCCACCCACGGATAGGCCAGAACCGCACTCACAATCGGGAGCAAGATTGCAAGCACATTAAACCCTTTCCCACTTGAAATCGACAGGATGAAGGCGGCGACTAAGAAAAAAAGTCCAGTAACGGCTGCTGAGCCCATTGGGGTGGAGGCCATTGCCGAACTGAAGCGGGCGGTCAGGATGGTTAGGGCATGGGCAATCAATGCCACGACTGCCCAAGCCCCTAAAGGCCCACCGGTCAATAAATCAACCCATAGGCCCAATCCGAACAGAATCAGCCCAACAACAGCATTTGGACCTTGGTTGGCCCAGCCACACGCTGCCCAAATCAGGCTGGCGGGCCAAATACTGCCGAAGGGCCCAAGATTGATCGACACAAGATTGAGCAAGCTTGTCCCTGCCACAATGGCCAGGCCAGAAAAAAGACGTGACCTGGTCGAGGGACGCCCAGGTAAGAGCGTGCTCACTGCTTAGGTGCCCCGCTGGGTGGGGGGGAGGCAGGGGATGCAGCTGCCGGGGCCGCTTGAGGTGCTGGACTAGGTGCAGAAGCCCCGCTTGATGCCGCACCAGCGACTGGGACATTACGACTTTCAGCTGCAAGCCGGGCGGCTTCAGCCTGCCGGGCCTGTTCGCGGGCCGCATCGCGTTCTTTTGCCAAGCGTGCAGCGGCGGCTCGAGCGGCCTCAACTTCACTGCTGCGTGAGGCTTGCGCGGCGCGTATAGCTTCTGGTGTTGCCGCAGTGGGAATTCCGGCTGCATCCGCTGCCAATGGCAGAACGCCGCCTTGGACGGGCGTTGTCGTTGCGCCTTCGGTTGGCGGCGGCGCTAGGGATGGAGCCGTCACGGGGTCCAAAGGCGGTGGAAAGTTTGAAGGCGGGACTAAACGAACGAAATCAATAGGCGAAGCACTCGATGCCAAGCGTACGCGCCATTGCCTGTCGGGCGCTACACCCGCTTGGCCAACCGCGATCCCGCGCGGAAAAATCCCATCATCGCCCGAAGTCATAACCCGCTCGCCATCGCGCATCAGGGCTGGGGTATTCAAATGGGCCAGCCTTGGTGCCGAGGTCTTATCACCCATCGCAATGGCGCGCGCCCGGGTTGTTTCGCCCATGACGGGCACTCGGCTGTCGCCATCGGCCAAGAATAAAACCCGCGACGTGTCGCTGCCAACGGCGATCACGCGACCAACCAGACCATTCTGGTTCATCACGATCCAATTCACCTTGACGCCTGCTTTCGCGCCAAGATTAACGATGCCTGACTTTGCAAAAGGCCCGCTACTTTCGCTGATCAGTCGCCCTGTTAGGCCTTGCGGCAATTGCTCAGCCTTCACGCCATGCAGCTTTTCATACGCATCCAGACGCTCGGCCATGGCTTTGGCTTGGTCGCGCCACTGCAATAAGGCCCGATTTTCGTCTTTGAGTTTCTGATTGAGGCTGGCACCGCCAAAGAATGAGCCAACAGAGGCCACAACGCCTTCGCCCCAGCGCACCGGCGTCATCAGCACGCCACCCACAGCGCCGGAAATATCAGAAGCGATTCCGGCGACAGCGCCGCCGCGTTGGTCTGTCACGACGATCGTGACTCCGGCAGTGATCAGCGCCGTCAGCACCGCGACTCCAATGAGTGGCCCTGCCCCCCCTGTTCGCCGATTGCCTCTGCGCGCCATATCCCTGCTCCTTCACCTCATTACCCGAACCGATTGGGGGCTTTGTCCGATCTAGACTTTGGACAAAACACCCTTCCACTGTTCGAAATTATCGACGCATTTGCCAGTCCCCAACACGACGCAGGACAAAGCATCGTCGGCCACAGACACGGGCAGACCGGTGCGCTCGCGCAGGACCACATCCAAATTCCGCAACAGCGCACCGCCACCGGTCAGCATAATGCCTTTTTCGACGATATCGGCAGCCAGTTCAGGTGGCGTGGTTTCCAAAGCGACGCGAACAGCTTCGATGATTTCATCGACGGGATCAGACAAGGCTTCGGCGATTAATTGCTCAGAGATTTGGATTTCACGTGGCACGCCGTTGAGCAGGTCACGGCCTTTGACGGAAAGGGACAAGCCATAGCCGTCAGCGGGGGGCAACGCCGTCCCAATTTCTTTCTTGATCCGCTCTGCCGTGGTCTCACCAATCAGCATGTTTTCAGTGCGGCGCAGGAAATTGATGATGCTCTCATCCATCTTATCGCCACCAACGCGGACAGAGCGCGCATAGACAATGCCTTCGAGAGATAGAACGGCCACTTCGGTCGTGCCGCCACCAATATCGACCACCATGGAACCCGATGGTTGATCAATGGCGAGACCTGCCCCGATAGCAGCGGCCATCGGCTCTTCGATCAGATAAGCGTCTGAGGCACCGGCATTTAAGGCAGCATCTTGGATGGCGCGGCGCTCAACTGGCGTTGCCCCCGATGGGACGCAGATAATGATGCGAGGTCTGCCACGCAAAAAGCCCTTGTTGGAGTTCACACGGCGAATGAAGTGCTTGATCATTTCTTCAGCAACTTCAAAGTCTGCGATCACGCCGTCGCGCATGGGCCGCACGGCTTGAATTTCGCCCGGTGTGCGCCCCAACATCAGCTTCGCTTGATGGCCGACAGCTTGGACTTCTTTGCGACCACCGCGCTGGCGATAGGCCACCACCGATGGTTCATTGAGGACGACGCCTTGACCTTTTACATAGACAAGGGTGTTGGCTGTACCAAGGTCGATTGCCATGTCGCTGGAAAACCAGTTGAAGAGGCGTCCGAACATTTTTTTCTCTCGCGATTCTAAGTCTGTTCTATGCGATGATTCGCAATTCTTGAATCTGGGTCGTGCCGCTTCATGACGGCCAAATCAAGGCCGTATAGGCCCTTGGTCCTGCGATTTTCGACAAATCTGGGCAGTTCTAAGCAGTTAAAGGCCGCGCTTTTGATAAAGCCCGATCGCGCCGCAGATGAGCGCTTCAAACAAGCCCTCGACCCAGTCTAGCTGCAGGCTCATCTGGTTCGCGCGAGACACGAATTTAACGGGCTCACCACTAGCCTATCGCGTGCATGGAAACGCCTGGTGGGAAGGGTGTATCGGCTGGAACAAAGAAGTCCGGCATCAGATCCTTGCTGGGATCAACCCGGTAATGGTCAAACGCGGTCACACCGGCCTCCGACAGAACGACATCATCGATGAAGAAGTTGCCGGTGCAGCTCTTGGCGTCGCGGGTCAGGATCACATGGGCGGCGTCTGCCATGATGTCGACCGTGCGGCAGTGGCGCAGCCCCTCATCGCCAGCAAGTGCGAATTGGATCGCGGCGGTGGCAATGCCCGTACGGGGCCACAGGCAATTGAAGCCAATGCCATCGTGTTTGAATTCTTCGGCCATGCCCAAAGCGCACATGCTCATCGTATATTTCGCCATCGTGTAGGCGACATGATTGCCAAACCAATTCGGGCTCATGTCCAGAGGTGGCGACAAGTTCAGCACGTGCGGATTTGCGGCTTTCTTCAGAAACGGAATGCAGGCGCGGCTGACCAAATAGGTCCCTCGGCCATTTACCTGATGCATCAGGTCATAGCGCTTCATTTCCGTCTGCAACGTACCGGTCAGTTGGATCGCGCTGGCATTATTGATGCAGATATCAATGCCGCCAAACCGGGCGACAGCTTGTTCGACAGCTGCTTGGACCGAGGCTTCCTCGCGCACATCGACCATCAGGGGTAGGGCTTTGCCGCCGGCCGCCTCAATCTCCGCTGCTGCTGAATGAATGGTGCCGGGCAAATGCTTATGTGGCTCTGACGTCTTGGCCGCGATCACCACATTGGCCCCGTCTCGTGCAGCCCTAAGGCCGATTGCAAGACCAATACCGCGCGACGCCCCTGTGATGAAAAGGGTTTTATCTTTCAGACTGCTCATGTCGGCCACTCCCATAGATTTTTTCTGCACGCAGACTTAGCGTCTTGTGAGGGCAGAGCAAGAAGAAACGCGCAGGCGTGCGGCGCAAGTCTATTTAATGGCGTCGCGCACACAGCCTGAAGATTCCTGAAAGCTATGTCGGGCCAAGCAGAACAAATGTTCATAGGGATAACGGCTTGCCGCCAAGCATTGGCGTACGTTCAATTGGACCCTGTTCATGCACATCTTGCCGCCAGTTCGCGCGATGAGCTTGGTCGAGGTCACGTCATCGCCCAGTACATGATAGGCCGCTGCAACCAAGAATCGTTTGTCCAACGGAGCCTCGGCGCGCGTATTGCGCATGTCGGATGCGCCAAGCGGGCTTAACTCTACCGGGCTTGTGGAAGCCGTCCGATGCGCCGCCAAGATAAGCTGGGGGTCCATCTCGCGTTGGGCCCAAGCTTCCTTCTGCACGCTATAGGCCGCGTCGCCCAAAATCTGGCTCGCCTTGTCCATCTTGGCCAAGCTATCGGCCATCACGCCGCTAGCAATGGTTGCGGCCTCATTGGAGGAGGCAACTAGGCCCAAAAATGCCTCGGGATCACTCTTGAGGCGCTCCAGCACCGCATCACGGCCCAAAAGATTGACCGCAGTCTGCAAGCTCGACGCGAAGGGCGCGTGGGCAGAGGCTGAAAGCACCGCATAAGATGCCGCCCCTTCGGAAATGCCAGATGATGAAAGCCGCGCGGTCGATAAAAGCGCGCCCTCCACCGCCTCGGGCGTTAGGGTTCGCAATGTCGTCAGACGGTCGGCTTCACCCACTAAAGCGTTAAAGCGCGCGGCGGTCGCGGCCATATCAAAGGCTGGCACTTCGGCCGGCGGCAAGGGCGTTACGATGGCTTCGGGTGGCAAAGTCGTTGGCGGGACTGCGCCTACCTCTGGCACGGCGACATTGGCTGGCGGCTCGCCTGTTGTCGGCACAGGCACTTGGCCGGAACCGGCATCCTGCGGCTCTAACCCAGACGCCTGAACCGCCAAAACGGGCAAAAAGACAGAGACGGCCAACGCCGAAATAGCAATAATCCGCTTCACTTTAGTCACCTCAAGTCTCACCCAAACCTAAATCTAACAGTCAAACCTTCATTCAAATCAAATCTGACACCTCAATTTGAATTTTGTTTCGCAACCCCAATCCGGCATTCCATTAACTATGACCTAGGTCAAGACTAAGCTAAAAGATTGCTTGGGGAATGTGCGTGGAAAACTCGGCCAAGTTCTGGGTTATTCAGTACAGGGGGTTCTTTAAGCTCGCCGCCATGCACCCAGTTTCAAGGAAATGGCGATGATCAAGCCGAAAGTCGCCATGGCGGCGGCAGCCCCAATGAATACGCCCTTTAGCCCGAGGCCTAATCCGAACGCCAACAACCAACCGCCGCCAACTGCCAGCAAGACGCGCGAGAAGATCGCGATGACGGGCCACCGCATGGCCCCTGCCCCTTGGCTCGCGAAATAGAGCGACAGACCCAGGCCTTGGAAAGCAAAGAAAGGCCCCACGATCTGAATATAGCTGCGCGCGGCCTCAAAGGTCACTTGGTCTTTGGTGAAGGCATAAATCCAGGCTGACGGAAATAGCGCCAAGACCAGCCCCACCACCCCAGTCAAGCCAGCAGCGAATGCACTGCCGATCCAGCCAATGTGCTCGGCCCGATCTACATTGCCCGAACCAATGCTGAGGCCGACAAGAGACGTCATGGCCGCGCCAATCCCGAACACAAGCGGGATCAAAAGAAACTCAATCCGGGATCCAATGCCATAGCCTGCAAGCGCAGCTTCGCCAAAGGTCGCCACCATAGCGGTCAGGCTCAATATGATGAAAATGGTGAAAATGGGCGACATGGAAGCCGGCAAGGCAACTTTAAAGATGTCGCGAAACAACGCCTTGGAAAACGAAAGATATTTGCGGTCCAGACGGATGACGCGGCCTTCACGCGCCAGCACCACCAGCATGATGACGCTGACCACAAAGCCACTGATCACCGCCGAATAAGCCGCCCCGACAATCCCCAATTGCGGCGCACCAAACAGGCCCAGGACCAAAATTGCCGTCAATGGAACTTGCAGAAACGCGCTAGCAACCATCAAAACGGCTGGCAATTTCATATCGCCCATACCGCGAAAAACGGCCCCTACCACGCTGACCAACCAGAGGAACAGCCCACCCCAGAAAATCACGGTGCAATAGTCCACCGCCTGTTCCAAAATCTCGCCCCGCCCACCTAAAAAGGCGATCAAAGAACGCCCCCCCAGTGAAAACAGGACCAAGAACAACGCGGCCCCCAAGGCGGAAAGCGCCAAGGCATGCCAGATCAGTTGTTGTGCACGCTCGCGGTCGCCCGCGCCCAAGGCGCGCGCAATGGCCGACGTTACAGCCCCACCTGCCGCCCCGCCCGACATGGTCTGGATCAACATCAGAAGCGGGAATGCCAAGGCGATGCTGGCCAGAGCACCCGTCCCAAGCTGCCCAATGATCCAGACTTCGGCCAAGCTAACCGATGACTGAATGGCAAAAGCAAGGGCGTTTGGCGTCGCCATTCTAACCAGCAAGGGTGCCGCCGGCGACGTCAGCATGTGGTGTGTTCGGTCATCCATCTGCAGTCGTCTTTCACTATGGCACAGGCTTGGCATGAATTGGACGGTCGACGCGTGCGATTGTCAAGCGCGGTGGGGGTGATTGGGGGCGTTAGGTTCAAAGGCTAAAGGGTACGCGGTGCTGCCCTTGAAGCCGTCGGATGATTGTCCCTGCCCTCACTCGGACACGGCCTTGAGATGGCATAGCTTGCGGCTTAGGCGTTATAGATAAGATCCTTCTCTCCCCCAACGGTGTCACCCGCGCTGCAGCAAAGCGGAGAGCGGGGACCCCTAGGGGCTTTACACCCACACCAATAGCCCCGCGTGGAAAACCACCGGGGGTGACCGTGAAGGGGGGCCGGGGCGCGTGGTGTGCGCCAAATAGGTGGGCCAGATTAACGGACTGGCCCGGAATACGACGCAAACCGTGCGCCCCGGCTGAATAAGTGTGTGTGCTCGGGGTGGGTAACGAGGCCACCTTGTGGTTTGGTTCTTCCCCCGCCTAGTACGTAAAGGCCTCATCCTAGAAGCTTGCGCTTCTAAAAATACATAAGGCTTCCCCAAGGCGTCTCAAAGGCATCGCCTAAGTTCTTGACCAAGGGCTTCACACGGCAGTCGGGCTCAAGCACACCGGGCACAGGGCTAGCTAGACCCCATGAAACACAAGGCAGCCACTTCTGCCTCGATTAATCCCGCTTACCAATCCCCAACAGTCGGCTCAGCTCTGACCGAGACTCCCCTGTGTTGGAGACAGGGGCTACACTACCGCGCTTCTTCCAAGCGTGGGGAGATTGAGGTTTATCCCGCCCAGTTCGAACTTCAATCGCCTGTTTAATTAGGGCTTCGGTCTCGTCTGCCGACAAGTTTTGCGCCTTAGCTTGGGCCCGTGCACGGGCGGTGGCTTTGGCTTCCTCGCGCATGATCCTTTCAAAAAAGCACTCAATCTTGGCAATCACGGCGGCTTCCTCTCGCTGGCGGGATTCCATAATTTTCTGCTGTTCCTCCTTCGATCGGATGAAGGATTTAGACGTTGCAGGCGGAGCGGGGCGTTTGGGTTTTTTGTTCATGACCGTTAGCTTACGGGGGCGCAAACTCGGTCGGATGGATTGGGGCCGTCTGGCACTGGCAAGTCTGCAAGGGGTTGCCAGCTTGGGCACCAAAGCGCTTCTAAGTATTGTGAAACACCCCTGCACCGCCTCTGGCGGCATCAGCGCAAGCGCCGATACCCCAAGAATGGGAAGCGGCAAGCAGAAGCAATCGGGGCACGCCCCCCTCCCCCATCTGCACGCCGGGGGTGCCAAGGACGGTGTGGTTTTGCTATGGCCCTGTCATGACTGCCAAGATTTGCGCCCTCTATAAGTTTGCCGATTGCCCGGACTTTGAAGTCCTGCGCGTTGATTTGTTGGCGACCACCAAGCAATTGGGGATTATGGGCACGCTGTTGATTGCGCCAGAAGGCATTAATGGCACGATAGCGGGCCCGCCGGAGGGCATCGATCACTTCGTGACCTATTTGGAGAATGACCCAATTTTTTCTGGTCGTTTCAAAGATGCTGAGATCAAATACGCGCAAGAAGACAAAAATCCATTTGTGCGCATGAAAGTGCGGCTTAAGCGCGAAATCGTAACCTTGCGCGCGCCTAAGGCCGATCCACGCCAAGTCGTGGGCACCTATATCGCACCATCGGACTGGAACGCCTTGATCGCCGACCCCGACATTGTGCTGGTTGATACACGCAACGCCTATGAGACCGAAGAAGGCATTTTCAAAGGCGCGATTGATCCCAAAATCCGGACCTTCACCGCCTTCAAAAAATGGGCCGAAGACAATCTTGACCCCGCGCGCGACAAGAAGGTCGCCATGTATTGTACCGGCGGCATACGTTGCGAGAAGGCGTCTGCCTATTTGCTCGCCGAAGGGTTTGAGAGCGTCTATCACCTCAAAGGCGGCATCTTGGCCTATATGGAACAAGTGCCCAAAGAAGAAAGCCAGTTTGAAGGCGGCTGCTTTGTGTTTGACTCCCGCGGCGTTGTCGGTGCCGAATAAGCGCGTTTAGGCGGGGTCAGCACGTTCTAACAAGCGATAATGTTCAATGACTTGACTGTCACAGCTGAGTTTCTTGGCGATCTTGCTATTTGGCTCGATCACCCGCCAAAACGGCACGACCTGCGCGCTGGACTTGCCTTCAGCCAGATCGGAAAGCGCCACTTCTGCCACCACCTTTAGATAAATCGCCGTGGTAACCGGACAGGTCGCTTGCGCCTCATTCTTGCGCGCCAGCTCATTGCGCATCCGCTCAATGCTGCGCACCTCGCCCATGGGGATGCGCGAGATGTAATTGGCAATCGTGCCGGGTGAGCCGATATACATGGTCGTGCCTGTCTTGATGCCAGCGAAATCGGTGTGCAGCACCAAGGTCTTGGGTGGCTTGGCCTGATCAAAGCGCTTGCGCCAATCGGTTGGCTTTTTGGTCTTGGGTTTATCTGTTTTGGTCATGGCTTGTCTCGTGGGTGTCGCCGCTCAGTTTCTGCTACCAAAGCATTGAGATAGGCTTTGGCAAAGGCCTCTGGATTGAAGAAAAGTCGCGCCAGAATACGACCAATTGGGGCCGGAGTCGTGGCCTGCTCGGTCACAAAAATGTGCGTGCCGCCCGTTGGTGTCGGCACCAAGCGGCCCTCCCATTGGCCATGATAGCCATAGGTGCTTTCAAACCGCATTTGGAGAAGGCCTGCCTCCTGCCGTGTCAGCTCAAAGGCAATCACTTCGCCTTTTTGAGTGGTCTCCGTCCAACGCGTTGGCGACTTCAGCTCGACTTTGGCAATATCTTCCCGCCACTTCGGCTGGCTCGCTTTATCCAATATGACAGCTGTCAGTTGGGCAGGCGTGGCGTCGACAACCTGGTCAATTTTCCCCGTCCGCGTGGCTGGCAACACAAAGCCCACCACAATTACCAATGCCGCAAGGCCAGCCAAACCGCCAAGGATCCAAAGTGCCGCTTTCATGCTACCGCTCTCTCATAAATTTTGAGCGCCCTATCTAGCAGCGAGATTCCACCTTACAATTAGGCCGTGTTTTTATTTTTAAATACATTTACTTAGACCAAGATGCGGCCAAACGCCACCCTCTTTGATTGACATAATCGAAAAGGTTCTTGAAGTTATTGGGGAACAGGGCAGACCTGATTTCGACGTACGCATTCAAAATCGTGTGACTGGCTCTGTGGGTGGATTTGCCAATTTACCCTCCTCAGAAATCTGCAACCGCGACTGCCTAAGCGAATTTACACGTGTCATTTATTTTGGGGCTTAGACGCATGACAAAGATGAAACATGTCTTTCTGGCATTGCTGTGTGTTTCTTTGGGTGGATGGGGCACTGCCGCCCAAAGCCAAGCCATAGCTCCTGCCGAGAGTGGCGTGGTGCGGATTGCCCAACCTAGTGAGGGCTATACCTATTTTAACAAGCCCGGTGCGACGATTGATGACCACGAAGCTGACGTTCGTTCGTGCCTGCTAGACGCCAAAGACGTTGTTTCGTGGGATGAACTCATCGACAATAATCGCTCTCTCATTGCAGGTGCGTTGACATTTGAACGCGCCAAATCAGCGCGCATCTCGGCCTTAGAGAATTGCATGATTATTCGCGGTTGGCGGGTCGTCGCCCTGCAAGCCGAAGAAGGACAAGCCCTATCTGAGACCGAGCAAAGCAAACTGAAGGCATTTTTGTCCGAACAGGTAGGGGCCCAAGAACCCCGGGGTCGGATTGCTCGGATCTGGGCCAATGAGGCACTTAACGCCGCCCACAAACGCTCGGAACTCGTTCCAGTATCCACCAACAATGGGCAGCTATCGCTTTTGTATTTGGGCAAAATCACCGATTTACTCTATCCGACCACAAATGCGATTTTGCTGGATTACGGGAGTACCTGGTCCCTGCGAAAACTTGATCACACTGCAAGCATGGCAGAACGCCTAAAAGCTGCCCAGCGCGATGGTGCGGTGCTCGCGCGGCCCTTGTTCACGACGTCTGAGATCGAGGTTCCGGCAAGCTTTGAAAAGAAGATTGGGCGCAATCTTGCGCTAGCAGATCTGCCGAACATTCCAGACGGTTGGGGCTTGATCGTGATGCGGATCGAAGGAAAGAGCTTAAAAAATGGGCTCGGTTTAGGATTTGGTCCTTATCGGGGACCTAGATTGCAGTCCAAAAAGGGCGTCATTGTCAATGAAATCGATTTCGGTAGCGGGTTCTTGAACAAGGGCGCGGGGAAAGATGGTTCTTGGATGATCCGTGCGGTACCGCCGGGGGAGTATCGTCTTAGCCAAATGGACGTCATCCCGCTTTATTTCTGCTTGGGTTCCCCCGCCTTCAAATTGAAAAAAGGCCAGATCATTTATGCTGGCACTTTCGACTTATCCGCAACAGCGATGGGCCCCGATCTCGCCATGGAGCCCGTTCGCGCAGTCTTGGCAGGAAGCCCCTATGCAGAGCAGATTAAGCCCGCATCCTATGTTAATGGCACCACCAGTAATTGCTTAGGCAGCGCATCCATTTACGCCATTGAGTTCCCAGACTTCCCGTTTGTCGAAGGCTACGAATGGGGGTCGAAAGCCAAAAAACGCTTTGACTAAGCGCTCATTTTTTCGACCCGTTTTTCTGCAACCACATCCGCCTTGGGGGCAATGCATACAACGCCAAGGTAACGACCTTAGCGACCAGTGGTCTTGGCAAAAATGCTTGGATACAATGGCGCAGAAATAAGAAAAATGGCGGAGGAGGAGACGGCCAAAAGTGTCCGCCCAATCGTATCAAAGAGAGTAGATTTGTTCCTAAAATCATGATATAATTCAGTTTATTGGAGGGGGCTTGTTTCGAAGCGTTTCGAAATGTTTCGTTCTAGGGCCTCCATTTCGTGGGTATTTCGTGGGTACAAAATCATGGATATTTCATGGGTACAGCCCAGCCAGTCGGATAAATAGCTATGCCGCATGCGCGTAACAAACTCACAGCCTTAGCGGTAAAGTCGATCAACACGGTCGGCAAGCACGCCGATGGCAATGGCCTATTTCTTCAAGTCACCGCCAATCCCAAAACTGGCGAACTCCGCAAATCTTGGCTGGTTCGGTTTACACCCTTGAATGGCAAGGTGCGCGAAGCAGGAGTTGGCGGCGTTGATCTGGTTACGCTTGCGCAAGCTCGCGAGAAGACATTGGAAATCCGAAAGAACGCCAAGTCAGGTGCTGATGTGGTCGTCGCTAAAGTCGAGGTTCGCCAAGAAGCCGTGCGGCAACGAGCGGCTAGCATGACGTTCGCTCAATGCGCCGAAGCCTATATCAAGGCCCACGAAAGTGGCTGGAAAAACGAAAAGCACAAGACGCAATGGACGAACACTATCAAGATGTATGCTTACCCAGTGCTAGGTAAAGTCGCCGTACAGGACATTAACATTGGCATGATCATGAAGGTGCTTGACCCGATTTGGCAAACCAAAACCGAAACCGCCAGCCGCCTTCGCGGACGACTTGAGAACATCCTCGATTGGGCAAGGGTGCGGGAATATCGCACCGGCGAAAATCCGGCCCGATGGCGCGGGCATTTGGAGAAGGCGCTCCCTGCTCGAAAAAAAGCCACGGCGGTCAAACATCACGCTGCATTGCCTATCGACGAGTATCCGGCCTTCATGTCTAAGCTGCGGGAGCAAAACGGTGTAGGTCCCCTCGCCTTCCAGTTTGCTATTCTGACAGCCGCACGCACCAGTGAGGCCACTGCCGCTCGCTGGGATGAGATCGACTTGAACGACAAGTCCTGGACTGTTCCCGCAGTCAGAATGAAAGCAGGCCGCGTCCACCGCGTGCCACTATCCGCCGCTGCAATCGCGGTCTTAAAAGAAGTGCGCGGCCTTGATCCTGTCCATGTCTTCCCCGGCCTGAAAGGGGGCAAGCCCATATCCAATATGGCTTTCCTTATGACCCTGCGACGCATGAAGCGCGACGACCTGACCGCCCACGGTTTCAGGTCCACATTCCGCGATTGGGCGGCTGAGCGAACTGACTTCCAGAATGAAGTTGCCGAAGCCGCGTTGGCTCACGTCATCTCCAATCAAGCCGAGGCTGCTTACAGGCGAGGCGATCTGTTCGAGAAGCGGCGGGCCTTGATGGAGGCTTGGGGAGTGTATGGAGCTAGTCGCATGTAAACAAATCGATCCCGTGAAATCTTATCCATCTTCTTTGTCCATCCTGTGCTTTCGGGCTGGGTGCTTGTTTGTGGTGTCTATGTAACCTCCAGTGCAGCCTCCAGTAGGCTGTGTGGGGTTATGGTAGCGATCAAGGCAAAGATCATGGCACGCAAAAATGTTTTGAGCCATGTCGGCAGAAGGCGCAGATTGTGGCCAATGGCGGCCATCATGACGCCGTAGGTACGCCCATAGGTGCCGGCATTGGCGTGGCGCTCGAGGTGGCCATCGGCTTTCAAGTGGCCAAGGACAGGTTCGATGGCGTTGCGCCGTCACAATTCCCGTTTGATGGTGGAAGTCTGTTAGAGATATCTCACTTCAGCTCGATAAGTTAAATCATTTAAAATTTAAACCTAAAACTCCTGACCGCGACACTGCGCATGTTCGGTATCCGCACCCCTTAAGCGTCGGGTCAGACAGCGGCCGGCGCATTCTTGATCTGCACATTCATACGCTCGGCCATATCGACCTGGCGGGTGTACGTTGCAACCAGACCGCCAAGGGTAGCGGACGCATTGATGGCGGTATCCGGCACTAGGGCATAGGTCCAAGGTTTGCAGTCTGATTTTTCGGCGTGATGCTCGGTCGCGATCCAGCACCACACGCTGGCCGCGCGCGCTTTAGCGAGCACACCTGCATCAGTCAGCCCTTCATCGCGTTTGGGTTCGATGATAATTTTGGCTCTTTTTGTTTCTACAACAAAATCAGGATTATAGGGCGTGCCGTCAGCGTCTTCGATACGGAATTGCCCAGGCCCGGGCTTCATCCAGCGCACTACATCGTCATCACCTTCCAGCAATACTGCCAAGCGCCGCTCTGCATCAGAATCAAACTTCACGGGCTGATTACAAGACTTGGAAAAGCCTTCAAAAGCATAGCGCTTAATGTCGCTGCGCCGCGCAATCGGCGTGCGGAAATCGAGCACACCTCCATCGGTAGGCACGTCAAAATGCTGCGGCTTTAGCATGGTAAAGCCCGCCGACACCCGTACCTCATAGGCGGTTTCGCGCTTCCACATATGGGCGCGCATCTGTTCAAAGATGAAATCAGACAGCGCCTTGCCGTGGGCAATCACCACATTGCGCACCTGTTCATCATCATCGAGATAGCTCTGCACATGCGCCACCATCTGGCTGCATAGGCTGTTCAAGAGTTCAGCATGAGCATCATAATCGACTTCATCATATTCGATCAGCCGCCCAATCAGATAGTTTTCAAGACGGCTTTCATGCGCAGCCAAGGCCTGTTGGCTGATTGTGGTGCGCTTATCGGTGCGCACTTGTTGCACCAGCACTTCCTTGCTCATCGGCTGCACATTGATCGACGCAAGATTAACCAATGCAAACGGTTTGAACCCAAAGGTCACTTGCTCGTGGGGCTGCAAGGTGAGTTGCGGGATCTCGATCATCTGTTCGACAAAGCGATTGACCACTTGAGCCGTCAATTCCTCTCGCCGCTGCGCGCCAATTGCGACATTGAGCAAACCGCCTTCATTTTGCGACAGCAAAGTCGCATCTTGAGCAATCTTGGCTATAAACGCGGGCTGGGCCAATTGCGCTATAGAGCGCACGCGCGATTGATAACCGGGAAGCGCTTCTTTCCAGACGGTATTGGCAAATTGCCGCTCGGCGTCATTTTCAAACACGAAAGGGGACGGCGTTTGCGCCAATGCATAGGGCTTCACCTCTAGGCTTTCGTCCAAAGTCACTTCGCCAGCAGGTCCAAATACAGGTGGCGGCGGCGGCGGGGCCAGCCATGCGTCGAGGGATTGGGTAGACGTCACCATGCGTGAGCCAGTGGTAGGGATACCCCCCTCACCGCCAATCACCACTTGCTTGCGGATCAGGCCAGAGGTGCGTGCCGCATCAATCACCTGGGCAAAGCGGTCATGGGCAATTACCGTTAGTGTATCGACCGCATCCACGCCTGTTCGTCGTCCATAGGGCAGGCGCAAGCCTCGTCCCAGCGTCTGTTCAGTCAGAATATCAGAGGCTGACGCGCGCAAAGGCACAATGGTGTAAAGGTTCGTCACGTCCCAGCCCTCTTTGAGCTTGTTGACGTGAATGACTATGTCTGTTTTGCCCGATTTTTCGATAGACAGCAAAGCCTGAGCATTGGCATCGCTTTCGTCGCCCTTCAGGCCTGAATGGATTTGCAACACGCGGCCCTTATAGCGCCCGCCAAAAAAGTCTTCGCCCTCGATAAAGGCTTGCAGGCGTCGGGCATGTTCGGTGTCGGTTGCCACAACCAGCATGAAGGGGTGCACCAAAGGCTTGGAATTTTGCGCGGCATAGACCTGCAATTGCACGCGCACATGTTCATGATGATGCACGCCGTCTTCCAACTTGATGGCTTCAAGCTCTTCCTCGCTCACGCTCTTGGGGTCAAAGTTCGCACGCGTGGCAACGGCGGGTTCTTTGACATAGCCCGCCTCCATTGCGGCGGCGAGGTCATAGTCATAGATCACATTCTTGAACGGCGCATTGGTGCCCACGGCCTTGGGCGTAGCGGTCAGTTCAAGGCCCAAAATGGGCTTCAAGTCTTCAATCGCTTTGGCCCCGGCGGTGGCGCGATATCGGTGGGCTTCGTCCATTAGGATGACCAGATCGTCCAAGCCTGCCAGATAGTCAAAGTAAGAGCCACCGACATATTCGCGGATGGATTTGATCTTGGGCGCGCGGCCGGTGCGGCCTTCGGCCTTCACATCGCGATTGATCTTGTCCACGTTGAAAATGTTGATGTGGATCGCATCATCAAACAAATCCCCGCCACGCACCCCGATGCCGGTTTCCCAATTGTCAGACTTAATGATGATCGGCGGGCGACTCGCAAATTCAGACAAGCCTTTGAACACATATTTGGACGTACCCGGCGTGAAATCGGTCAGCAGCTTTTCATAAATCGTTACATTGGGGGCCAGCACGAAGAAATGCTTGGACCGCCCTGTAGCGGCCAGATAGGCGATAAACGCCCCCATCAACCGAGTCTTCCCAACACCCGTAGCAAGTGAGAAGCACAACGATGGAAACGCCCGCTCAAACGCGCTCACTTGCGGATAAGCCGAGCTGATGGCAGCCAAGGCGGCATCAACGTCCTGGCCTTTTTCCGGTTCGATCAAGTCGAGAATATCAGCGAGTTCGCGCAAAGCGATGTCTTGTGGCGTGCGCAGCGACAGGCGGGCGCGGAGCGACGCGATGATCCGTTGATCGGCCATCAGCCTTCACCCTCATCAAACAAGCTCGCTTGTTCTGGATCAGCCGCCCGGCCTCGTGCTTTCACTGGCTCCTCCACCGGCAAATCGGGCGCATCAGGCAATGATGCCACGCGCAGGCTGTAATCATCACGGCCCCATTCGCAGCGGTTGAGGATGATGGTAGGGATTTTCTGCACCGTGAGATTTTTGAGAGCGCCCACATGCGCACCCTGAAACGCCTTGCAACACACTAGGAGTGTTCTGCCTTTCCCGACGTCTTCGCTGATCGCGCGCAATTGCTCGTGGGTCAGGGCCGCCGTGGTCACATAAATGAAGTCAGTTTCGGATGAAAAGCCGTGGTTCCAATAGGTTTGTGCATCAGGCGCATAAGTGAAGCCCATGTGGGCGCACATGGCCTGCGCCAACATCGCAGGATTATAGTCTTTGGAGATCACCCATTGGCCCCACTGGTCTTTTTCGAGCAAGGAAGGCGCCAAGTGGCAAAACCGGAAGCCGCCACCACCGGCCCAATTCACCGCCTTGGTGATGCCGCCGCCATCCTCCCCGTCGATCACTTTTTTCAGGCGCGGTACGATATGGGTTTTGGCGTGCTCCCCCAATTCCACCATAATCCAACGCCGCCCCATCTTGTGCGCAACAGCGCCCGTGGTGCCCGAGCCCGCGAAACTATCCAGCACGAGATCACCGGGATTAGTGGCGATGTGGATGATGCGTTGGAGCAGGCGTTCGGGTTTGGGAGTGTCGAAGGCATCTTCTTTTCCGAAAATGCCATGCATTTCCTTCTTGCCTTCTTGCGAGTGCCCAACCTCTGTATGGGGCCACCAAGACCACGGCGTCATTCCTTCCATTTCAGACAGAAAGCGTTTGAGCGCGGGAAGACTTTGCCCGTCAGCGCCATAGTACATGCGTTTGTCAGCCGCAAATCGCTCGAATCCTTCAACTGTAACTCGCCAGCACCGCCCAGCAGGTGGCGTAACCTTGCGCCCTGAAGGAAGTTCGATCTCATACATTTGATTTGGTCTGAACCCAGCTGCCGTGAAGTCTGTAGCCTTCCAAGGCCCGCGGGCGTCGTTGTCAGGGTTTCTAAATTGCTTGATTTGGTCTTGACCGAGCGGGATCAAGTTGCGTGTCACTTTGAATTGGTCTGGGTTCATCGCATAACACAGGACATGCTCATGTGCATCGCTGAGCGCGACCCGAACGTCAGGTGAATAGCGCTTCTGCCAAACGACATTCGCAATAAAATTTGCACGTCCGAACACCTCGTCGCACAATACCTTTAGATAATGCGCTTCATTGTCGTCAATTGTAATCCAGATGGATCCATCGGGCGAGAGCAGGCTCTTGAGCATTTCCAGCCGGTCGCGCATCAGGCTTAACCACAAGGAATGTTCCACCCCGTCATCATAATGGGTAAAGGCGCTGCCCGTGTTATAGGGCGGGTCAATGAACACGCACTTCACTTGCCCCGCATGGCTAGCCTGCAAGGCCTTCAGCGCCAACAGATTATCGCCCTGTATCAAAAGATTATCAAACAAATCCCCCGCCCGCTTGGCGTGCGCATGATGGCTCAAGCCCTGATCCTCCATCAGAATCCGAGGCTCCAACCGATGCCGGTTCTCCTTGCCAATCCAGGTCAGTTCTAGGCGGGTGTTTCTGGTCATAACAGGCCGAATCGTTCTATATCTGTTCTATCTGAAAGGAGGCGCTTATGAGCAAGCCACAAGACCGAACGATTTCCCGCCGCGCAGACGGCAATTGGGAAAACAAGCGCAACGATACTGACCGCGCGTCCAGCCTTCATACCACCCAAAAGGAGGCGATCAGCGCGGCAAAAACCATGCTGACCAATCAGGGCGGTGGAGAGCTGACAACGAAGGGCCTTGATGGCCGATTTCGCAGCAAAGACACCATTGCACCTGGCAATGATCCTATGCCGCCGCGCGACAAAGAGCACTGACTGAATGAAGTCCATGACCATTTTGCCGGCCCCGGCAAAATGGTGTCCTGACATCCTCTTGATCATATTGCCAACGCCGGCAAAATGATATGCAAAGGGCGAGAGGATCGGTTTGCCGGCGTCGGCAAAGTGATAGCCAGTCATCGGCTCCATATCAAAAGCTCCAACCTTTAGCCTTTAGCAGGCCTTGCAAATTGGTGCTTTCAACCCCGAAATGCTGACAGACGTTGGGAATTTTGGCCGAATTTGGCGCAAACTTTTCGGTGGTCACAACAGTCGCGCCAAAGTGTTTGCCTGCGGCTATCAGAAACGGGTCTGCAACCGGGCTGCCCTTATCCAATTGCTTGCGACCAATAAGCTGGCTGAAATGAGGAACGGCCAGGACCTGCCCCACAATGGCAAGCTCTTCGGGCACAGGCGTCCGGAACACATGTGCCTTGTTGAGCTTGGCCCACTCGGTCACATGGGTGACAACATTGTTTTGTTCCATCTCACGCCAGACTTCCCGAACGGAGAAAATCTCACCATCGTCGACAGCCTCTTGAAACTGTGCCCAAAAGGTCCTGAAAACGTCAGGGTAGTAGTCCTCCATTTGTCGAAAGCACCCTGTATCGATTACGAATTTCATGCCGCCAACCCCGCAAGGTAACGGTTCTCAAACTCGTCGATATGTTTTGCTTTCACACCCATAAAGTCTGCGGCCTCAGCCACGTCAATCTGACGACGCCCATAGCGCATAAGCACTTCTGACATCAGCCGCTCGCTGATGTAGACGCCCTTAGTATTGTAGTGATCGCCACCGCCTTTGGACTTCCCAGCTTTCTGGCCATCCCATTCGGCTTTGCGCGCCTCATAAAAATCTTGCGACACACGATCAGCATCGCGGAACATCCGCAAAATCACTTCGCGGCTGACCCGGTAGCGCTCGGCAATCATCGCAAAGCGTTCAATCGGCCAATCTTCCACGCCACCGCCAAGTCCGCTGGTAAACGCCACAAAATCGACACGCGGCACCAAGACTTCCGCCGCGACCCGATTGCAAAAGCGCTCGATCTTTTGCTCACCCGGCGGCAGGCGGCCCAAGGGTTCATCGCTAAAGGTGCTGATGGCTTGGCGACCCAGAAGAATATGGGCCAATTCATGCAGCAGGCTGAAGATCTGCCGGGTCTTGGTGGTGCTGTTATTGATCATCACCACGGGCAATTCGGGATGCTCCAAGCAGAAGCCGGAAATCTCCTTTTGCTTGAAGGTATCCTTGAAGACGAAGACGCCCGCAGCCTCAATCGCTTTGCGCCAGGTCTTCAAGGCAGCGTCACCATCTCCGCCGCCCCAGCCTAGCGCGCCAACATCAGGCACGGCCAATGCCGCCCGTACGGCCTGCGCTTGCGGGCCAATGGGTCTTGCGGGATCAAGCGCAACTTTCTGCCAGATTGGGTTGGCGACCGGAGACCGGCCCGCGAACAATTCGTCCAGCGAGCTTTGATAGGCGCGCGCTTTTCGGATCAGCAGCACGGTTGAACGTTGCAACTGGCGCAAATCGGCATCGGGCAGCGCCCTGAAATCGGCCTCTGGCGCTTTTTCTGGTGGCGGCGCAGGCAGAAAGAAAGACGCCAATGGGCGCTTGTAAAGCTCATAGGCCAGCTTTTCCAATTGCGCGTAAGTGGGACCTGCATTGCCAGCTTCCCATGCCGCAATGTCTTCTGGCTGTTTCTTGAAGGAAAGCGCGACGTCTTCGACAGTGAGATGGGCGGTTTCTCTCGCCCACTTCAACAGCATTGGTTGGACGCCGGGAAGAGCGACTGCTTTACTCATCTTTGATCGCCCTCCCTCTCTTCTAATTGACTTAGCGTGCGCCGCGCTGAAGGCCAAGGTGCGCGACGGTCACAGCTTCAGCCAAGGCCTATTGTACAGCCACGTCAAGATCGGTCGCCGAACTCATACCACGCGCCAGCGCGCCACAAACAACGGCGCGCGGGTTGGCTCCAGCCCCAGCTTGGCGACCACCTCATCCAGAATGCGGTTGACCTCACTATCCAACTCACTCATGCGCTCATAATAAGCCCTGTTCATGGCGTCAGCCTCACGCGTGAGGCTGGCGGCTTCACGTTGCAGCGCGACTTTGGCGTCCAGCGCCATGCCTGGCGTGCGTGAGGCACTGGTCTTCTGCTTAGCCTCTTTTTTCAGGCGCGCAATCTCGCTTTCAAACGACAAACGGGCGTCTTCACGCCATAAATCAAGCTTCTGGCTTTCTTCATCGAGATATCTACCCAGACGGGTTTGAGCCTCAGCGCCTAGTCGGTCGGCCTCAGCGACGGTCATCGCGTTCAAGGCGGCCAAGGCTTCTTCATCAGGTAGATCAGTTGCACCCGCCGTGGCAGGGACCAACATCAAGCGTGCCAGCGTTTCCACATGCACGATCTGCCCACCATCGCTTTGGCCTGTCAGGATCACATGGTCCTCGGTCTGGGCATTGGACGCCAAGCGCAACCTTGTCGCCTGCATCCAGCCTGATTTGCTTTTCAAATTCGCTACATCCGACAGATTGCCGTCATATTGATCGAGTGCGAAAGTGAGTTCTTGGACGGCTAATGGAGGGGTGGCTTTGGTGGCTGCCACGAGGTCTGCGGCCAGACTGCCTTCGATCAACCGGAAAAACTGCCAGCCGCGCTCGTCAGCCTCCGGCCATTCGGTTGTCCACGTCTTGCCTTCATAATCAAAGCGCCCCGGATGATCGGCGTGAAACCGCGCACCAGGAAGAGCGCCCTTGGCCAATATCGCGAGATGCGCCTTAAAGCCATCCAACCGCTTTTTGACCCCATCGCGCGCTGATTTCAGGCGATCCACCACCTTGTCATCGACTTCTGCCAGCAGACGGTCGCGCGCGTCTTTTTTGGCTTGGTCGATATCGAACTGAAGCTCCAGTTGAAGCTGGTCAAATGCGGCATCGATGTCGGGGGCGTGGCGGCATTGCTGGACGATTTCCAGAATCCGGCGCTCAACATCCACCCCGCTTTCAATTGCGCCTAACACTTCATCGGAAGCACCAAACACGCCCGAAAACAGATTGAACTTCTGTTCGAGCAACTGAAACACCCGTGCCTCGGCCCGGTTTTCCAGATTGATGAAATTAATCACGGTGACATCGATCTTCTGTCCATAGCGATGGCACCGCCCAATCCGCTGCTCGACCCTTTGCGGGTTCCAGGGCAGATCGTAATTCACCAGAAGCGAGCAGAACTGCAGATTGATACCTTCGGCACCTGATTCAGTCGCGATCAGAATGGTCTTGTCATTACGGAAAGCATCGACCAATGCGGCTTTCATGTCAGCGGTCTTGGAGCCTGAAATTCTGCCTGTTCCCGCATTAGTGGCAATCCAATCGCGATAGATTGCTTTGCTTTGGGTGTCCGCGTTTGAACCGTTCAGGATGGCGACTTGGCCCGCAAAGCCATTGGCTTCCAATTTGTCGCGCAAAAATGCCTGTGTGCGCACACTTTCGGTAAAGATCACGACTTTGCGCTGTCCATTGCGGGCCACGATCTCGTCCAGCACCTGTGGCAAAGCGCCTACAAGCGCATCGGCCTTGGCATTGCCTTCAAGAGACAATGCCATCGCAAGTATACCCTTTAGCTCGGCAATTTCCGCGCTGAGCTTGGTGCCGTCTTGACCAGCCAAGTCATCATCGTTTGTATCTTCCAGCGCATCGACATCAGCCTCACCATCGGCTTCTGCCCATTCATCATTGGTCGTGGCCTGATCGTCGAGATCGTTGAGCGTGTCGGCATCTATCGCCTGGCGTCGTTCCAGCCGCGCTATGATCTTGGACAGGGTTTGCGCCACGGCAAAGGATGATGATCCCAGTATACGGCGCAACATCAGGGTCACCAAGTGGCGTCCATTTTGCCCGATCGCCAGCGTATCGTCGCGCTGGAGATAGCGGTTCATCGCATCGTAAAGCTCTTGTTCGATCTTGCGCGGCGTGAAGTCATAGGTTTTGAGACGACGGTCAGTGTATTTGATCAAGCCGTCGCGCTGCACTTGGCGGCGCAAAGTGCGCACGCTAATTGGCTTTAAGCGCGCTCCCAATACACCCAAGCCAGCCGTATCGGTGCGGCTGCCAAATTCAGCACGAAAGGCTTCTGGCGAGCCGAAAAAATGTTCATCTAATATGCTGACCAACCCATAAAGCTCCATCAAATTGTTCTGGAGTGGTGTGGCTGTCAGCAGAAGTTTCGGCGCGGCTTTCAATGCTTCGCGCAATTTGACAGCACGGGCCTTAGCATCGGCCTTGTAAACATTGCGAAGTTTGTGGGCCTCATCAAAAACGACTAAATCCCAAGGGATTCTTGCCAGTTCCTCACTTTGCCGGCCACCGAATTCATAAGACGTAATGATGATCGCGGCTTCTGAGGCAAACGGACGGTCCTCGCCTGCCTTCTTGCGTTCCTTGACGGTTGCACCGTCCAAAATGGTGCTTGGCAATGCAAACTTCTCAAACAATTCTTGTGCCCATTGTTTGCGCAATGAAGCGGGCACAATCAGCAAGATCTTCCTTCGCCGTTCCCACCACCGTTGAGCGATGACCAAGGCTGCTTCAATGGTTTTGCCGAGTCCAACTTCATCAGCCAAGATGACTCCCCGAGAAAGCGGTGACCTCAAAGCGAACAATGCTGCATCAACTTGATGTGGATTGAGATCGACGCGTGCGCTCGACAGCGATTGGGTCATCGCATCTTCATTTGCCCCTGAACGGGTCAACATATGTGCAGCGTAAAGGGTCTGTTGTGGGGTCAAGAGATTTCTCAAATTGATTGTTCCGGTCGCATCGTACGACGATTCGCAGCTGCAGTTTTCTGGCTGTCCAAAGTCAACACCAAAATGCCGACAGTCCACATACCCACGAGAGTACCTCAAAGCGTGGAGCACATAGACAGCCAAGCGGTTCGGCTGCATAGATTTTATTCTTAGATCCCACTGTGCGAATTTTTATGGAAAGTTCTGTCGAGAGTGCCGGCGCAGGCTTGTTTCAAGAAATGTGCACCCGTTTTTGACCATCGCTCATACGTTGCTAAGCAGTACGGCTTCTGCCACTGCACCACGTTTTGAGATGCCCCGCATCACTGACCGTTTTGGAAAGCCAGGGAGGCCGCGGGAGTGGTTCCTGGTGCCACTTCATGTCGTGGATGAAATAGTAGAAGGGACAAGGGATGGAACAGTTGGCGACCACAGCCATCTCGCCTCAGCGAGGTTCATCCAATAAAGCGCGCCCCATCCGCCGAGCCCATCGCTAGTGATTAGATGATAGCGTGGACCCCGCTGATGGCTTCAGGGCACTGGCGATAACATCTGACAGCTCGCTGCCGACCCTTTCGAACTCGAGCAGGCGAGCGACTTCCCGGATCAGCTCCTCGTTGGAAGCATCACCGCTTTCCTTCTGAATCAGCGCTGCCGCCACTGATGGCGGCAGCGCTGGATAGCGCTTCTATGGCGTCATAAATCTCACCTGTTGCAATCTTGCCGATCTTCACTGCAAGGCTAATTGAGGCGGCGGGGCGCTTCTGTCATTTGGGCCCGGTTAGCATCAAGCACCTACATCGGCTCGATCAATATGATCGTTTGCCTTCAAATATTCTACAATAGCATTGGTCAATTTAGTCTCCGGATCTGAGCCCGGTGAAGCAGGATTTTTTGGCTTCACATGAAGTATAGTTTTAAATGTTCCATCCTTCTCAATTTCGTGGCTTATCCACGTCTTTTCCACCAAATCATGAGTAAACATCTCTTGCCTCCTATATGCTTTTAATTTTGGCATATAGGAAATCGAGTGCGGATACGATAGGCGTCAAGACCGTAAAACTTTAAATTGATAGCCTACCGCAATTCGCTTTTAGTTAGGTGTAGCTCTGAAGCGCTCTGCGCCTTTACGCCGCTGGGCGGCGGACCCGGTGTCAAAGCATCATGAAGATCGGCTTTGGGAGGAACAGGCAGGCGGCTTTTGGGGAAAGTTGGTGAAACCTTAATGACCCAAAGCCCAAGCTCTAACCTCCGCTGCCCGCCACCGGTGGCGGCAGCTTCCAAAGTGCCTCGGCTGTGGAAAGCCAATTGTTGGCTTTCGGGTTCGCTCCCAAACGGCTTTGCGACCTAGTTTAAGATAGGCACAGACCATGGCGGTGGTCCACCATTCGTCATGTTCCCAGTCGGGGCGGGCAACTGGGATTGAGGGGACTTCTTTGATCGATGACGCTGCAACGATGGCAAGGGCCTTTTCTGCTTCAACTTCACTAAGCGGCACAACGCCTTCATAGCTTTCAGCCGAAGGCTCAACCTGATCGTTGGAAACTTCCACGACAACTGGTAACGTAACTGCAATAGGAATTGGACTTGTCTGTTGGTTGGCAGGCTCGCTCCATCCGCCAAACATATCCATTTGGGCGGAGTGGGCTGGTTCGGGTTTGCGTTTGGCCATGGCTCTATCTCCCCACTGATGTGCGGCATTGGCGGCGATGGCGAATGCCTCGACCCGCAGAAAGCGCGAGATAGCAATCCACGGCATCGCGAACATAGCCTTGGGTTTCGGTAATGTCGGGGACGCGACCAAGGCGCGCGACACGACCGGGGCCGCTGTTGTAGGCGGCAAGTGCCAGCCGTAGATCGCCGAACCGACCGATTTGGATGGCCAGATAACGCGCCCCCCCTCGCAGGTTTTGCTCAATGTCGAAGGCATTGGTGACACCCAGTTCACGGGCTGTGCCTGGCATCAATTGTGTCAGGCCACGCGCACCAACGGGACTGACTGCAGCGGGATCATAGGCACTTTCGACGATCACTAGCGCGTGGAGAAGTTTTGGATCGAGGCCTGTTTCAGCGGCGATCTGAGTGATTAGCTCGTCCAGTGGCTGATCGGCAGGCAAGAGACGGACTTCGCCATAATCGGGAACAGGGTCAATCACGAATGGATCAGATTCAGTTTCAGAAACAGGACTAGGCCTCTGGCGCGGACTGGCAGGCGCGGCTTGCTGCAACACGCGAGGGAGAGTCTGAGGCGGTAGGCTGGCCTGTTGAACCATGGGTGCTCGATCAACAGCCATGCCGGGTTCAATAAACAGACCCCCACCTGCTTGGGTCCAGTCAGGCGGATCGGCGATAGCTTGCGTTGCTAGTGCGGGCGTGGCGAGCAGACTGATCGCGAGAAGGACTTTTCGACTTACCATGAAATAACCTCCTGATAGGTTCCAGACAGGTCGCGTTTCAGCACAGGGCCGAAATAGCGGCTGTCAAAGCTAGATGGGTGATCGCCTAGAAGAAAAACTTCGGTGGGCAAAAGGGTGTGGCAGCCGACCCAGAACGGCAGCAAGGTGCCCTGGCTGTCGCGTCGGTCGGCATGGACCGCGCGACCGCGCACGGTGACCGTGCCTGCTTGGCGGCAGACGGTTTCTCCGGGCAGTGCGACCACACGCTTTATGAGCATGGTGTCGGCTGGATAGCCGAGCCGCCCAACCAGATAATCTCTCGCATTCTGGTTCATCGGCATCGCGATAATGTCGCCGTGCTTAAGATCACCGACCCCGCCAGTACGGACATAAAGCCCTTTCTGCATCGAGATCGTCTCATTGATGATGGTAGGCGGGTTAGCTACCAATTCTGGCAAGGCTGGTGCTGACGCCAAAAGCGCATTGGCGATCACAAGGTGAAGGAGAGCACTCGTATTCATTGGGCTGGCTCCAAAATGAGATCACGGGTCAACAAGACTTGCACGCGCGTGCCTTGGCGGACCCGGATGGTTGGTTTGACGTCGAGTTCGCGGTCAATCATGCGGCCACCGACACGGGCAGCCTCAGCGGCAGCAGCGTCGCCGATATCGCCGACTATGCTGTTGTTTCTGTCTTCTCCATCACGGCGGGCAACTTCGCCCAAAGTGGTGATGGCCCCGGCAAATAGCGTTGCGGTCAGCAATTGTGGAATACGTCGGTCGACACGGCCTTGAACGCCGCCTGCGCCTTGGCTGTCGATACCGGGCTCACGGTTCAAGGTGATGGACCGACCATCAGGGAAAAGCAGACGCTCCCACGTCAGGAAAGCGCGTCGTTCGCCATAGGTCTGCTCACCATCAAAACGTCCGATCAACCGGGCACCTTGGGGGATCAAGAGATATCGGCCTGTGACCGTATCAAAGACATTCTCTGTGACACTGGCCAAGACCCGGCCTTCGCGTTCAGTATCAACCGCTGTCAGCAAAGCCGCTGGAATGACCGTGCCTGCCTTGAGTTCGTAAGGCGACAGAGGGGCGAGAACGACGCGATCACCATAGACTGCCTCATAATCCTCCCGCCTTTGAATGCGCGCAGGGCCAGTCGAAGCCGGTGCTGGCGTTGCTAGCGCCGAAGTCTGAACCGATGCGCCACCATAAAAGAACAGGCCGGAGCGTTGGGCTTTTTCCAGTTCCGATGGGCCATGCGGCTCGCGTTGACTTGCTGGACCCCCTTGAACCACCCGTGGCGCATGTGGACTCGATCGCCTTGGTTCGCGCGGCGCGCGTTGCACCATTACACGTGGTGCATGGGCTGGCCCTGAGGCAATGCGTTCTGGTCGAGGTGTGTCTGCAGGTAACGCCTCTTCTGGCAGCTCTTCGGGTGCCTTGCTAAGATCCGCGTAACTGGCTGGCCCGTCGGAGAGCACATCAGCGGGTCGAACAGACCCTGGCGGTGTGCGTTGGTTCTGTTCAGCCTGTTTGGCGCGGGCTTCTGCACGCACCGCTGGCGAGACAACGAAAGCATAAACAAAGGCCAGCGATAGCACACCTGCACTAACCATAAAGACCGTGCGGACCGATTTCTTATTGATCTGCTGGGCAGGCTTGGGTGCCGTGCGCGCATTGAGTGCATGGCCGCCAGTGAGCGGCGGCGGCAGTGCATCAGGGCTCACTTCTGGGGTATCAGCCATCGTCATGAGCGATCCCCTTTGCGTTCAATGCGGACGACGCGGGGATTATCGCCACCTAGGCGCAATTCAGCACGATCAAACAGACGATCAACGACATAGACCGACCCTTGCTTGCGCCAGTTAGTGAGTTGCGCCTCGCCATTCTCACCCATTACAAACAAGGGCGGGGCTTCGGTGGAGGTAAGGCTATCGGGGAAGGTAATGAAGGTCTGGCGACCATCATCGCTTACCGAAATCGGCGTCCAATCCGGCCTACTCCATCCCGCCCGAATACGGTAATTCTGGTTCAGGTTGGCGATATCGACTGTTTGTGCGGCGGGCAGTACTGGCAGATTTGTTTTGCCGTCAGTCGTCCCGGCCTGCGTTGATCCATTGGGCAATGTATTGGCGTAGGTCCAGGTTACGACCGCATTGAACGCGTCAGTGCTCTCGCCTGCCCGCAGCGACAACAGATACATGCGCCGGTTGGTCGCAATCACCATATTGGTGGCGATACCGGCCCGAAATGGCTTAATCAGAATCTGGCTTTGTTGGGCATTGCCTTCACCAGATGTCGTATCGCCAATCATCCAGCGTTCGGTATCTCCAGCAGCCTTGTTGATAATGCGTTCGCCGGGTTCAAGGGTGAGCGCAGTGATCCGCATGGGTGCCGTCCAAACTTCATAAACCCGGCCTTGCTCGAAGCTGAACACTTGGGCTGCATTGACGAAACCGTCCGCGCGTGAAGGGGCCAGTGCCTCGGCATTAGCCGCACGAATAGCGGCTGGACCGCTTGCTGGACTGGTCGCCCCATCATTTGCGGGTGGTGAGACCGCGCGAGCTGGTGTAGCCGCCCGTCTAGTTTGGCTTGCCGCGCGCCGTGTTGGCGAATTTGTCCGGCGCGCTGAAGATGTGCGGGCCGAAGCTGACGCTTGGGTCTTGCGTGCTTGAGTTTGGCGCACCTGTGCGTCAGCGGCATTTGGGAAGACCATAACGGGAATGGCTGTGGTCAGGAGAAGCGCCAGACTGCCTGCCAGACAAGCAGCCTTGGGCGCGATCATTGTGCGTCGAGTGTCCATGATAAATCCTCGATTTTGATGCCAAGTGGGTTTTTCATCAGGTCGGCTTCAGAGCGCGGTGGCTCAAACCGGACAGTGACAAGTGCGCGCCAACGCTGCGCACCTGAACTCATGCCATTGGTGAATCTCTCTTCGCGCCACTGGATGTCGAAGGTCTTCTCCGAGCGTGGCACAACATTGAGCACCGAGACAGCAACAGCCTCGCGGCCTGCATTAGCGAAGGGATCATTTTCCTGCGCCCAGCTATTGAGGTAGGCAGCACTTTTCGGCGTTGTAAAATCATAGGCTCGCATGAAATTCTGACGGATCAGAACCGGATCAATGCTCTTACCGCGCACGTCTGCTATCCAACGTGACAAGGCAAAAGAAACTTGGGCCTCATTCGGGCGGTATCTCTGATCAAGTGCTGTAATCTTCTGGGTCTGACCCCATGTCGAAACCTCGACGATGAAGGGCTTGACCACCGAGCGCTGGGCTTGTGCCCACCAGCCTGCTCCAAGGAAGCCCGCAAAGAGAAGCGTCCCAAAAGCCATGTTTCGCCAGTTGCGGGCATGAGACAGGGTCAGGCCCATACGGTCATCCCAGACTTGGCCTGCCCGTTGATAAGTCGTGGCAATCGGTGTGGCCGAGAGCGCTTGTTTGCCAGCAGGCTTAGGTTTGAAGAATGGATGCATGAATATCAGTCCTCCTCACGAATGGATGGGTTGAGCGTGCCGGTGTTTTCATTGGCCGGCATGAGTTGGCGGGCGGTATTGGCCGCGAAATACGCGTTGAAGGCGCGGGCTTTGGCTGCCTTTTGTTGCGGGCTGTAGGCTGGGAAACGGTGGTAACGCGGGGCGTCGCCCAAGGCGGTGCTTGGAGTGGCGGTTCCCGATCCGTTTGATTGTGACGCGCCAGACGCAGGGGCTGCCCCTTCGCTTCCGCTTCCTCCAGAGGTTCCGCCACTTAGAGAGCCAGTCTCATTCGGCATGGCGGCTTTGGAAGCGCTTGTTGAGCTTTGAGCAGACAATTGGCTTGGCGACGCATTCCCGCCTGTTCCCAATTGTGCGGTGTTTCCGGATAGTTCAGATTGTCCAGCCGATTTTTGCGAAGCCATTCCTTCATTGGTCGTCATTTGGCTGGAGGCTGAGCCGGAGTGTGAATTGGAAGCCTTGGTCCCGCTTTTATTCGCTGTTTGAGCCGCAAAATTTGATGATGCGTTGTTCTGTGAAGAGGAGCTTTGATTGGACGAACCGCCACCATTTGAAGGACCACGCGGTCCGCCCCCCGCCGCAGCCGCAGAGCCAGAAGGTCCAGACCCAGAAGGTCCAGGCCCGCTTGGCTGCCTCCCAGCACCTGCGCCCGCAGCCGCTCTGGAGGATGATGCAATCTTTGAGGCGGCACCAGCGGCGGCACCGCCTGCTGCCATCGTGCCAGCAATGGCCGCACCACCCGCTGCACCAACCGCGAGGCCACCGACACTGAGGGCACCTGCGCCCAGAGCGGGACCGCCCGAGACGAGGGCCGCAGCCAGATTTGGGGCAAAGATCGCCAGCATCGCCAGAATGATCGAAGCGGTTAGGATGGTCAGCGCTTCATAGATGTCAGGCTCTGGGCTTGGGATCAGTTGAGCGAACACCGTTTGAGCGCCAGACACCACAATTGCGAGGGCCAGAACCTTCAAGCCTGCCGCGACCACATAACCTAGTGGGCGCTCGGCCATGAAGCTGGTTTTGGAGAAAATGCCGAATGGCAGAAGGATGAAGCCGCCGAGTGTGACGATCTTAAACTCAAGCAAGGTCACGATGATCTGCAGGGCGAGGATCGTAAACGCGATCATGATTCCGAGCATAGAGATGCCGATGATGATCGCATCGACCAGATTGCCGATCACATCCATCGGGTTTTCGGTGACGGTGGGCGCATCGCCAATGGCTTTGACAATCTGCCAGCCGGTCTCAATCACCGCACCGGGATTGAGGAAGTCACCGGCACCGATCGCTCCACCACCGGCTTGCAGGCCTACCGCCATGAAGCCTGCAAAGATCGTCTCGCTCAGGCCCTGCCAATCATTGATAATATAGGCAAAAGCCCCAATCAGCAGGATCTTCGAAAAGGCCCCTGCGAGTGCATCGCGGTTGGACGAGACCGCCCATTGAATGCCTGTCAGCGCGACTACAAGCGCAATCATCAGGCCGAAGATGCCGTTGACGGGACCGACTAGGCTCGCAAAGCCTGCCGTAACAGTGTTGGAAAACACCGACATCAGATCATTGGCAGTTTCCGATGAGACAGCCATGGGAAGGCTCCTTTAGGCGCGCGGCTAATTGCGGGCGTTGGGTAAGGGATTGAAGCGAGGAGGTGGCGGCGGAGCTGCGGCCCGGCCCCAGTTTCGGCGACGTGCGGCAATCGCCTCTTCTCGGTCTTGAGCACGCTGGGCAGCTTCTTGGGCGGCCAATCGGGATTGCGCGGCCATCAGGGTCTGAAGACTTTCGAGCTGTTCAGACAAGACACCCAAGGCCTGAACCGATGACTGAATAGCGCCCGTCTCGCCTTCAGCTGCACGGGACGCAGCAATTGCTCCAGCCATCCGAGCGGTTCGCCCGTTTCTTGCCGATTCAACCGAAGCCGCCGTGCGTGCCAAATCCTGCGCGGTTTGGCGTGACAACTCGATCCGACGGGAAGCCGCTTCAAGCCGTTGCATCGCCGTGCGGGCATTCAGATTTCCTGGATACAAATCCTCAAACTGGCGGTCCAAACCCCGAACCGTGGATGCTAACCCGCGGGCTTGGGCATTGAGTTCATTGAGTGCCCGCATGGCTTCGCCAATCTGAGCGGCATGATCATAGGGGCTTTGCGCGAGTGACCGGATTTGTGCAGTCAGTTGCTCGGTCTGGACGCGGATTTGCTCCAGCGCACGGGCTGCTGTCAGCACATTTTGGATGTGGTTGGTGGGGTCATAGACCACGATGGCCGCAGCGTCTTTTGGCACAACCAGTGCTGTGCCAATCGTCAACAAGGCCAGCGCCGAGGCGGCACCAACAAGGCGGGATTTCAGATTATTGGCCGACATGAAACCGTCCTTCCAGCAAAGGTGAAGTGAGATCATTGGACGGGGGAGCGCTCTGGTCATTGGCCGCGCGCGCGACGTCAGACAGCGCATCGAAGAGATCACCCACGCCCGCGAGGCCCTTGGCTTCAAGGAATGCGCGGGCGAACGCATCAGGATCGTGATGAAGGGGAAGCGCGGCGAGCACATGTTCGATCCGCTTTTGATCTTCCGGGCTAGACGCTCCGCACACCGCCAAGGCCGCGCCGACCAGTTTCAGGTCGAACATCCGACGGCCACGTGGCTGGCGGATATAGTATGAGCGCTTGGGGGCCGCGAACGCCAGAAGTTCAAGTTGGCGCTTATTGAGGCCGAACAGGCGATAAAGATCAGCTGAGGCCGGTTCGAGCGCGCGCGGATTAGGAAGGAAGATCTGCGTCGGGCAGCTTTCAATCAGCGTTGTCGCAATCGGTGAGCGCACCACATCATCAAGGCTCTGGGTGGCAAACACCACAGCCACATTCTTCTTGCGCAGGGTTTTCAGCCATTCACGTATCTTGGCGGCAAAACCAGTCTCACCCAGGAACAACCAGGCTTCATCCAGCACGAGCATGGTTGGCGATCCATCAAAGCCACGCTCAATCTCATGGAAGAGTGCGGTCAGAACCGGCCCAATGGCACTGGGTGTGGCCATCAGCTCTTCGGTCTCGAAGGTCTCAAAGAAGCTCATGGCGCTCGGAGCCTGATCGGCATCGAGTAGGCAGCCGTGGGGGCCTTTGAGCGTAAAGGGTTCAAGTGCAGCAGTGATATCGCGCGCCTGGCACAAGGCTGAGAAGATCGAGAGGGTGCGTTGGCTTCTGGGTGCTTCTCCCAATGAGCCAAGGGCTGCCCAGATTTCCTCGCGATGCTTGGGTGTGATCTGGACGCCAGCCGCCGCGACGGTTTCAGCAATCCATTCTGCCGCCCAAGCCCGTTCAGCGGTTTCATCGATCCGGGCCAGTGGCTGGAGCGCAAAAGCCCCTTCAGGCCCTAGCGCATGCCAGCGCCCACCGGCACAATGGGTGACGACACGGGCAGAACGGCCTTTATCAAAGAAGATGACCCGCGCTTCGGGGTAGCGCAGCCATTGCAGCGCCATGAAGGCCAAAAGCGCTGACTTCCCAGCCC
>NZ_JBMLTR010000046.1:0-1266 GCF_049239865.1 Aquidulcibacter sp. | reverse complement strand
TTTCGGGGTCGTGGACGAAGCCCAGTTTTTCATAAAGGTGGATGGCGGCTTCGCACTTTGTGTTGGTGAGCAGGAACAATGTTTCAATCTTCATGGCGTTGGCACGCGCGAGAACAGCGTCCAGTAGAAACTCTCCCGCCTTTTGGCCTCGTGCGCTGTCCAAAACACCCATTTTTGTCAGTTCAAAAGCACCGGAATCCTTGGCTGGCATTAAGGCGCAAGCACCCACAACCCCCAGCCCCTCTGCGGAGACGAACAATATGTCGCCACCCTTATCCATGATCATCGATTGCGGGTTTTCCAAGACTTTGCGGTCAGTGTCTTCCAGCGCAAACATCGCCTCGATCCATTGCACATTGATATCGTGAAATGCTTTTGCGAGAGCCGGTGACCAAGAATGAATTGAAAGGCGCGTGGACACGTGAATAGACCCCAAAGTTTCGCCACAGATAAGGCTAACTTAGAAGTGCTTGCAAGCGTGCATTACCATTAGCCGTGAGGGGATTTATGATTTCGACGCCGCGCCAAACAAAGCCAGCCTGCATGTCCTCCGACAGTAAGCACGTGCAGCCAGCCTCTGCACAAACGGCCAGAATAATCGCGTCCCAAATCTGGAGATGATGTTCCCCAGCCAGTGTCATCGCCGCTTGGAAAGCAGCATCATTGGTCTCTAGCACATGACTAAGGTCGCGCCATTGCGTCACGATCTCACGCGCCAAGTTCGAGGAATGCCCACCCTTTCGAACCAAAACGCGATACAGTTCGCCAAGTGCTTGGATCGGAATGGCGACATGAGCGAAGTCCAGTTGGGCAATGCACGCCTGTGCTAGCCTTTGCCGCTCTGGGTCATTTATGCCTTCAGCATAGGATAATATGTTTGAATCAAGTGCAATTTTTTGTTTTATCACCGCCCGTCCGACCTATGTTATAATTCGTCGCGCTTATAGAGCTGCTCACGGGGCAAAGGGGGCAAATTCAAACTCGCTTGCTGGCGCAACCGCTCTAGCAACTGGCGCTTCGCTTCATCCCGATTGGCTGGCGCTTCGATCGGAACCAGTTTCGCATAGGGAACACCGTGACGCGTAATCACAATTGTTTCCCCGCCATGGGCACGGTTTAAGAGTTCAGAGAGCTTTTGTTTTGCGTCAAACGCGGCAATTTGGGTGGTCATAATTTAATCCAGATGTAGTCCAGACTTAGCTGTTTGGACCGGAATGGTCAAGAAATTTCCAAGCTTATGGGGCGCGTTAGGCGTGCAGGGTCAGA